>NZ_JACJPU010000035.1:0-57491 GCF_014696235.1 Sphaerospermopsis sp. FACHB-1194
GATCTAAACGCTGCAATTAATTTATCGCGTCTGGCTAAGGCGTGAAAGTCTACTGAGGGATAACTGCTCCCATGCTCCCGTTGAAGTAGAAAGTAAAGTCTAGTTTTGTCTAGGTTTTATATAGCAGTTATTCTTAATTACGAATTACGAATTACGAATTACGAATTACGAATTACGAATTACGAATTACGAATTACGAATTACGAATTACGAATTACGAATTACGAATTATGCCATTTGTCCACTGAGTGATCCCACGCCAATATGCCCTAATGGGAATTTGATAAACTTCAATAAAAATCCAAACTATAATTGCTGAATGTGACAAAAATGTGAGTAATGTCCAAACATAAGGTATCCAAGAAAGAGGAACATCTGGTTTTGGTGGTAAATAATAAGCGCCAATGCCAATTAAAGTAGTCGGGAAAATCACAAAAGCAATTGCAGCTAACACATAACCCCATGCTAATTCCACACCTTCTAACTGGGCTTGATTCCACTTAAAACCATTCCACTGCCACACCAGGGGCGGTTGTCTAGAAGGCATCTTGATTTGCTGTGATTCTAAATTGACAGTAAAAATTTCGTGACAAAAGTCACAAGACATAGTTTCCATTAACGGCATAGCAGAGATTTTACCGATCCGACAAACAGGACAGGGGTATTCTTCCTGAAAATTTAAAGAGGTAGAAAAAATTTGGGAATTGGTCATAATCAAACTGGTACTTCTAAAAAATGGTTCATCAGTACATAGTATGCTAAACTAATATTTAAACTTCCAAGTAAGCAAGCATCTTAATAGGTAAAAACCGATAATTAATTGTCCGAATGCTTCGCCCCTACATTGTTGACGCGAAACGTAAATCAAAATGTGGTTTATTTACCTGAAAATAGCTGTAATATTGGTAACTAATAATGTGAGAGAGTGTAGCAGAATTGATGGGTTAAAGTTTGAAGATTGGGAAGTTAGTTAAATGGGTAAGTATCAGGAGGATGAGTAGGAGCATCTCAATTAGGCTTGACAGAAGGGTTGAGAGGAATCTAATGTAGAGTTGCCTGAAACCGATTCTCTATACGGGTTATACAAATTGCGATTACATTGTTTGTGAGAAATATGGGAGTAAGGGTTTCAGGCTTAATAGGTTTTTCTATACACTTGAGCCTAAAATTTCGTCAGGAGAAATATCAAGATGGTTCAGTCTATTGCAGCCAAGGATGTGACACTACGGGAATTAAAGCAAAATTTTGGCATTCAAATCGTTCAAGATGCTACCTTTTTTCCTGAGTGGTTGGATGGGCTTGAGGCTTTGAAAGAGGAAGAGCAACATTTATTAGATCGGGTGAAGGCTAATTTTTTAGAATTGATGGATGATCCCCCAATGCTAGAAAATACGGTGAAGATGGTGGTACTTGCGCCCTTGTTAGATTTAGCTGGTTTTTATCATAGGCCATTTAGGATTGAAACAGAAACGAGTGTGGCTTTAGAAATGGAGGATGAAGGAACGATTATTCGGGGGCGGATTGATGTTTTGGTGTTAAAAAATCGGCTTTGGTTGTTGGTAATTGAATCAAAACGGAGTGATTTTGCGGTGACACGCGCAATTCCTCAAGCTTTAGCTTATATGTTGAGTAATGAGGAAACTGTGCTACCAACCTTTGGCATGATTACCAATGGTAATGAGTTTTTATTTTTAAAGGTATTGGAACATAAATATGCTAACTCTCGGCTGTTTTCTTTGGTAAACCCTGATAATGAGCTTTATAGTGTATTGCAGGTATTAAAGCGTTTGGGGATGGAGGTGATAGCGTTCAGCGCAACATAGGAATCGCTCTTTGGGAAAAACTTTTTGGTTTACTGTTAATCAAATTACTAAACCTCAGAAAATTGCCAAAGCTTTTCCAGAACTACGCTGTATTTTTGGTGGATTAGCAATTGTGCCAGATATAGCGGTATTTCGTTGGGAGCGAATCCCTCGGTTGCCATCAGGACGCATCGCCAATCGGTTTGAACTCCATCCAGATTGGGTAATGGAAATTCTCTCTCCCGAACAGAAATATAAACAAGTTCTCAGCAAATTACTACACTGTGCGGAGTATGGAACTGAGTTAGGTTGGTTGGTTGATAGTGACGATGAAAGTATTTTGGTAGTAGATAGCGATCGCCGAGTTAAGGAACTTAAAAATAGCGATTACTTGCCAGTTCTCACAGGGATTGAATTAAATATTACTGTTCAAGAAGTCTTTAGCTGGTTGAGTTTATAACCCACATTTCGCACCTTGGGATGTCACAATCTTGTGCTGTAAAACATCCCGTGACGTGGCGAAAATAACTATCCAGTGAAAAAAGTAGAAAAAGTTAATAAAGCTTACTTTCTTACCTCGTACTGAGTTAAACTGACAAACAAGTTAATACAAAAAATTAATCGGCTGATCCTGGGCTTGGGCATGACTCCAATGGAACAATGGCAATTTCTGATACAGAAGCAGGGCGATCGCAATTGGCAACCCCTGGAATCGCCAAATTTAAGAATTTTCGCAGGTAAGTACAGAGTTTTGGCTCGTTCTCACCTTGCTAATACAAATGTAGAAGTGCGGGTAATTCACTCCTCAATTCAGGAAGTTCCACCCAAACGCCGCATTTTTAAGCGTTTGCGTCGTACCAATGCAGAGGGGCTGATGGCAGTAATTCCCTTTACTGACCTCAACCCGGGAATTTGGGAATTACGTTGCTCTGCCGACTTAATGACAAATATGCTGGGGAAATCCTGGCAATATAGCCTCATCCTTAAAGTTTTGCCCCTAGAGTTGAATGAGCAACCATTATTAGGTAGTGGTGATCAATTTAACGAAGAGTCCCAGGTGACACCCACTCAGGAAGATGAATTTGCAGTTGCTTCACCCAGCAACCTGGACATCAATCCTTTGTCTACAGCAACCGTAGAAGATACAATCATCAATCAGCCGGTTAGCCCAGTATTATTCAAAGGGGAAACAGCCGAACAAATTTTACAAAGCGTTCTCGATTTAGCTTTACCCAGTTCTGAATCTTGGGATGAAGAACAGTCAGATGAGGATATTTCACCAGTCGCATCCCCACCCTCACCCCTCCATTTATCTCTAGAACGGGATACCTATATTGCTCGTTGGGGAAAAACTTTGACAATAAATGGGTATGTGGAACTGGCAGAAATTGACAATTTGGCAAATGAAATATTATCTACAACTAATATTAATCATTGTTTTCAACTGCAACTAATTAGTCAACTGCGATCGCCTTTAGAATCCAATATCTTAGCTCAATTCACACAGCCTTTAACAGATCAAATCTTACCTTTTACATTTAGTAGCATTATTGAAATTCCTAAAAACTGTGAATCTAAGTTGATTTTGGCCAATATTAATTTATATGGCACACTGACTAAAGCCGGCGAAGTCATACTGTTAGCCAGCCATACTTTTATAATTACAGCAGATGTCACAGAATTACTGACCGTTACCTCAGCAAAATCTAGAGAAAAATCTAGTCCACCAGACTTGTTACCTGATGATAACTTACCACCAACTGAGGATGGAGCAACCAAACCAGAACCACCTCATCGTGTAAGTTTAGAACTATTCAATATCGTCAAAACTCCCAAATTAGCACAGTTTCATATTTTAAAACCAGCAGCTAACAAACCTCTACCCCCAAGAATAAAACCAGTCATTGTTTTGGATGGAAGTTCACCCACACTGCCAAAATTACCCCGGATTCACAAAAATGCGATCGCTGGCAATTCTGCCAATGCAGACTCCAGCTTATCAGCAGGAATTGTCAATAATGCTAGTCAGATACCACCCATAAATCTGGACAAACTGGTGATCAAACAGGTCACAACTTCTTTCCCATACTTGAAACGTTTAAAACCTGCAACAGAACCAAATTCAAAAACCAAAAACAATCTGCCAAAATTGATGGAAATTCAATTATCAAAGCCAGAAAATACACCAGAATTACTACCCAGCAAGGAACATGAAGAAACTTCTGCTGTGGAATTGATAGACAATGAATTGATAGAAAATACAATTCCTCAAGTTCCTATTCTCGATATCGAGGAATTAAACACACCAGAAATCACACCACAAGAAACCACAGTCAACACACCAGAAATCATACCAGAAACATCTCCTCTGATTCAAAAATGGATCAAGAGTCAAGGGTACTTATTAGATGAAGGTATCGAGTTGGTATATCAAGAGGATAATACTAATGATGAAGTTGATACTCAAGACGCTAATAATACTGATGATATCAGTGAATCAACAGATGAGCCTCCTGTAATTCTGAATGATGAAAATCCTGCTGTTCCACCCGCTTTTACAGATGAATTACTTCTCAATTTAAATTTAGATGCAGAAATAGAAATGGAAGAAGTTATAGATTTGCCAGAACACATGATTCTAGGCACAAGTGAACCAACCCCCGAACCAGAATCATCTCCCAACATATCTCAATTGTTGTCTCAAGAAATAGTTCTAGATGATACATATATGACCTTGAGCAATGAAGACAGCAATCAACCATCTGAACCACAGGAACAACTGCTGGATGTATCTCCTCCGGTACTAACATCTTTACCCACACCCCAACTGTTTTTACCCAATGGTGAATTACTTGCTGGCTCATCTATAAAAGTGCGCTTAGAACTGTCCCAAGCATCATCAACAGTTGTATTAAAGTTATGGGTGGAAGATTACCAAACTCGTGGGTTGCTAGACGGACCTCATCTGATCCAAGATTTACGGACTACCCCTTGGGGAAATTGGGAAGCGATCACTCAATTAATTGTACCTTTAGGTTGTCTAGAAGTGTTAGTAGGGGCGATCGCTCTCGATACGAATACCCAACAGGAAAGCCACAAAGTTACAATAGTTAAAACTGTCATACCTCCTAACTTACCGACAATAGAACTCGACGAGGTACTGGGAATGTAAACGGTTTTGTTAAAAATCTTTAGAATTTCCAAAAAGAGGCGGAATTTTGCAGTAAGCTCCTAAGTGAATTGTAGTGTGACTTCCAAGGACTCTTACTATGTCAACTTCATTTTTGCCTTCAATTCTGGCTTATTCTTCATTTTTGCCTTCCATTTTCGTTCCTTTGACTGGTTTGGTTTTCCCAGCAGTCGCTTTCGCGTTTATGTTTTTATATATTGAACGCGAAGATATTGCTTAATTTTTAAGTCATAGGTTATGGGTAATCGGTAATTAACTGCTGTGTTTTTTACCAATTACCCGTACCTATAGGCAGCCGATTTAATTTAATGACTAAGTGATAAAAGTGATAAAAGTAATAAATATGTATAAACAACGCGGTTTTAAGTGTGCATATTTCCAGGGTAATAATAGCAATGCCTATTTTTTATGTCTAATCAAGTTTGGTTGTCACAATTACAGAAACATCGAGCGATCGCAGTTATTCGCGCCCCGAAAATGGACTGGGGTGAAAAAATGGCTTTAGCGGTAGCATCTGGGGGAATGCAGTTAATAGAAATTACCTGGAATAGCGATCGCCCTGGGGAATTAATTTCTCAATTACGTAGTCAATTACCTGATTGTATAATTGGTACTGGTACACTGTTTAATGTGCAACAATTACAAGATGCGATCGCTGCTGGGGCGCAGTTTCTCTTCACTCCCCATACTGACCCAGAAATGATCAAAGTTGCAGTATCTCAAGATGTTCCTATTATTCCTGGCGCACTTACACCTACAGAAATTGTTACCGCCTGGACTCAGGGCGCAAGTTGTGTCAAAGTATTTCCTGTACAATCAGTGGGAGGTGCAAGTTATATCCACAGTTTACAAGCACCTCTTGGTCATATTCCCTTAATTCCTACCGGTGGTGTGACTTTAGAAAATGCTCAAGATTTTTTACAAGTTGGGGCGGTGGCCGTGGGTTTAAGTGGGGAATTATTCCCGAAAAATTGGGTTTTAGAAGGGAATTGGCACAAAATCACCGACCAAGCCAAAAATCTTACACAGAGGTTAAATTATTTACTGACCCCTCACAGATAACTTTTTCGGCAAACCCTAACTAGGGTTTGCTGAGAAAGTCTTTCCGTGAGGGCATAGGAGTCAGGAGTCAGGAGTCAGGAGTCAGGAGTCAGGAGGAGATTTGAAAATTTCTTTGCCATCTCTTGAAATCCCAAAAAATGCACACTTTTTCCGGTATACCCTTCAAAACCCTTGCACTAATTTCTGTGTTTATCAGCCTCTAACCTTTGATATATCAAGGTTTTAGGTTTATTCAGCAAACCCTAACTAAAAAAATAACTATTTGTTGATTTATTCAGTGATCAATTATCAGTTTTCAGTTGTCAGTTTTCAGTTTCAAGCTTTGATTCACGAAGAATAAATGAGGGGTTAGTTATTCCCCAAGCCCTGCTTAACTACCTTCGATATTCATCCCCACAGTCACCAATTAACTGATATAAATCCCGTGACTGCTGCGAAACTGCATCAATTTTTTTCACATCCTCAGCATCCAAACTAAACCCAAACACCCGCGCATTATCGGCAATATGTTCTGCAATTCCTAACCTAGCACCAACAATTACACCGCCTACTGCGGGCTGATTTAAAATGTAATTCACAGCCACATTAGCAATACTCACTTGATGTTTATCGGCAATTTGTTTCAGGGTGGAAAGCAATTCTTGAAATAATCTCCAACCACCCCAAGCATCAATCATATTTTTGTATTTCTTCAAGCTGGTTGTATTCAAATCAAAACCCCGTGGTTCTGGTTGATTTAAATATTTTTCTGATAACAAACCACCGCACACACTACCATAGGTAAACAATTTTATATCATGTTCTTGACAGAATTTAGCCATATTTACCTGTGGTCTTCTGTCAACCAAAGAATACTGCACCTGGTTAGAAAAAATCTTAATTCCAGCTTCCGTGATAATTTGCAAATGTTCCGTATCAAAATTAGTCAAAGCTAAATGCTTAATTTTGCCCTCTGTTTGCAATTCTGCCATATATTTGAGAGCATCTAAATAATTAGAGTCTCGATATTCCCACCAGTGAAACTGCATCAAATCTAATGATTTAACATCCATTCTACGCAGAGAAATATTAATATTTTCCTCTACTATTTGTTTCGTCATCTTTCCCGGACGCGGAACCCATTTTGTAAAAGCTTGAATATTATTAACCGCTTCTTCTCCACGAGTTGCTATTAACTGACGACGAAATTCACCAATAAAATCTTCTGCTGGTCCATAATGATCTGCTAAGTCCCAAGTCGTAAACCCAGCATCCACATATTGAAACATTGACTCAATAGCAGCTTTCTGGTTAATGCGTCCATGTCCTCCAGAAACTTGCCACATTCCATTTAAAATTCGGCAAATCTTTAAATCAGGGGTAAATTGTAAATAACTTGCTTCAGGTAACATGATATTTTTGATCTTATTGTTTGTGTTATTGTTGATCTGATTATTTCCAGTTGTTTTCTGCTTGTTCCAAAACATAAGCCGCGACATTTTTGATTTCTTCCGTTGTCAACTTTTCTTTATAGGCTGACATATTACTTTTACCATTAGTGATGATATTTGTAATCGCCTCTAAAGAATCCATACCATATCTTTTCAAAGCATTCTTTTTTAAGTTCTTGCCTCTTCTAATAATATTACCACCATTGATATGACATCCAACACAATGAACGCTAAAAACTTCCGCCCCATTTTGGGTATCTAAAGCGTTAGCTGGTAAGGGAAAATTGATTATCCACAAACAGAAAGTCAACAAAATCAAAGTTATGAGTTTTTTCATGGTTATAATGATTCAAAATCAGATGTAAACCCTGGAAAATTAGCGCACTTTTCTTGAAATTCCTCCGCATCACTGACATCTTCAATTTTATAAGCCATGATGCGAGTACCATCGGGCAGTTTTTTAGAAGATATCACTTCACCTCGATAATTTTGTGCCATTGTTTTAAACTCAGCACCATGAATTTTCCAAGCATCTCCCGAACAAGTGATATTTACACGCCACATAGTTAATTATTTATTTCTCATCATCAGGATATAGATCCCCGACTTCTCAAAGAAGTCGGAGATCTGATTATTTATCATCTCATAATTGGTGACTTTGCACAAATCTAACTTTTGATTTGCTGTTTTCTATCTCCAGGAGGTGTGTAGACAAAAAAATCATGAGTCATAATGACTATGTAGCATTATGATTATTATCAGGATTAACAATGACTAACAACATTAAAGAAAAAATCCAAGCAGATTTACAAGAAGCCAAAGCCACGGGACAATTAAGAACAGAAAACATTAGAGAAATTGTTAAAACCGCAGTTTCTCAAGTTTCTGCTGAAGTCAAAGAAGGTTCTAGTGAGTTACGCACTTTAGTTAAAGATGCTGTTTCTACAGTAATTGAAAATCTCCAAGATAAAGGTAGCGAAATCAAAGAAGAAGTCACAGCTTCTATTGAAGGTGCTTTAGAAGGGGTGAATAGCAAAAGACATGAAGCTATTGTCAAAACCCAAACCGAACTCAAACAAATTCAAGCGAAATTAGATCAAGAAGAAGAACAACTGCAACAAGAAGTTGAGGGAATGTTAGCAGAAATTCAGGATACAAGTCAAGAAAAATCGGATAGTATTAAAAATGCGATCGCCTCAGCAATTCATACTATCCAAAATAGTGAAGAAGTCGCTTTATTAAAGAAACGCTACGCCCAATTACAAGCACAATTAGCCATTATTCGTGCTAATTTAGCGGCACGTTATGGCGGACGTTCTGTAGAAGTCAAAGAATATTTAGACGATGCCAAAACCTGGTATAATCAAGCTCGTCCCCAAGCGGAAAATGTGGCTACACAAGTAGGAGAAAAACACTCTCAGTTAGAAAACAAACTCGGTGAAGCAGGTGCATCCATAGCGAAAAAAGAACGTCAATTAAAACAAAATTTGAGAGAGTTATTATTAGCAGCGGCTGATTTATTCAAAGATAAAGACTCTCATCAACCAGAAGCTAATGTCAAATAAAGTTGGTTCGTAGTAAGCGATTCATCGCTTTCTCAAGGGCTAAAGCCCTTACTACGAACTTTTATTTTCAACTGGTAAAACTTGAATTAATTGATAATTTTTAATACTACCAACAACACGATAATTCTTAACTAAATCATCAGAATTAGGCGGATAAATCCAAGCATAACTCAAAGCTGGTAATTGAGAAATTGACTGTACTTTTTGACCATGAATAGGAGTATAAAAATTAATCAAAACAGAATATTTATCATCGGATTTGACAAAAGCTACCGGATAATTTTGGAGAATTGACGCAATATATTCTTGCTGAAAAAACATTCTAAATTCAGGGTTTAAGTCTCCTAATAAACCTAAACTCCCAGCCGTAGCGATAGATAACCAACAGGCAATTAACCAACCACCCATCCAGTAACGATAAGTGAGAAATTTCTGATAAAAATGATAGCGTCCAATCCAAACACAAGGTACAATTAAACAACCTAAACCAGAAATTAACGCCAGAATTGCATACTTTTGAATATCAAGAATCCCTGCAACCAAAGCCACTACACCAGCTAAAATAAAGATAATACCTAAAACACCAAATACATAACTAATATTGCGGGTAAGAGATGCTTGAACTTTACTAAAGTTACTAACTTTACTCGATTTTCTTTGTTGGTAAATTTTTCCCAACCAGTCTAAACCCACAGCGGCAAACATAGCAATAAAAGGATAAAGACAAAGACTATAATGAGAAAATCGAGTCAAAAATAAACTGATTTCTAAAAATAAAACAACAGGAAAACCTACTAATAATAATTGGTAGCGAGGGATAGGTTTACGAATTACTAAAGCTAAACCTAAAAGGCTAAAAAAGAACCAAGGAAAAGATTTTAAAGGAATATTCCAGAAATAGAAAAATATATTATTTCCATGTTGTTCACGACTACCCAGTCGCACGACAAAATCCCACAACTGGCCAAAACTATCACCACCATAACGCTGCCAGCTAAACCATAACCAAACTAAAGTAGGAATAAACCCAATTAAAAATCCTACATATAACATCGGGTTGGTAAGATGACGATGACGGCGATTTTCTCCAATTAAATAAGGTAATAAAGCCACCATCGGCAAAAAAATCATAAAGCTTCTTATCAAGAAACCTAAACCAAAACATAAACCAACAATCAAACCATAAATCCATCTATATTTTGGATATAATTCAGAATTTAATAAACATAAAATACCTAAACACACTAATAGAATTGTAGGTACATCAGGTGCAGCTAAACGACAATATTGTAGCCAGAGAAATTCTACACTCAAAATAGCCGTCGATAGGTAAGCTAACTTTTTACCCAGTAATATTTTAGCTATTTCATATATAACTAATGTGCAACAAATTCCCGCAATCATAGCAGGTATTCTGGCAGTGGTATCACTGACACCAAATAACTGATAAAAAACAGCAATTAACCAATAAAAACCAGGGGTTTTATGATGGGCATTTTCCCAAGGTGCTATCCAGTCACCAGAATCAAACATCAAACGCGCTCTTGTTGCATAAAGAGCTTCGTCATGTGCCATGAGGCTAGTTTCACCAGAAGTAAATAGCAATAAAGGTAGTAACCAAATTAACAAAAGAGCATAGTGTGATTTTGTCAATAAACGAATTTGTAGCCAGACATCTTTCAATAAAGGTGATTTATAGAACATTTAATTAATGAGAATCATCAGTTGATCTGTAGATTGTGTAACAGTTTTGTTTTAAAATTATAGGACTTAGGCAAAATTGGACTAAAAACCTGATTATTGCGTAGGGGTAATTCATGAATTACCCCTACTTGCGTTCTGTTCTGCGTAAGTCATGAATTAGTTTGGTTAGTATACACAATTCAAAATCAGAATACTCACCAAATTGACACAAATCAGGCAATTTTTTCTTACCCAAACTTACCCGACAAATTCTCAAACAAATCGTATGCTGTTGCGACCAGATCAACGTCTCAAGTTAGATGACACCGATGATAAATTGTTTTACGACTACCCGCGCTTTGTCACCCACGTTGATGAAGGCTTTATTCAACAATTAACAGATTTATATCGTCAGCGACTGCAACCGAACACGCGCATTTTTGATATGATGAGCAGTTGGGTGTCTCATCTACCAGAAGAAATAGAATTTGCTCATGTGGAGGGACATGGACTCAACGCCGAGGAACTAGCACGCAATCCTCGACTGAACCATTATTTCGTGCAAAATCTCAACTCACAACCTCAGCTACCCTTGCCAGATCAGGATTTTGATGCTGTTGTCAACTGTGTTTCTGTCCAGTATATTCAATATCCAGAAGCTGTATTTTCCGAGATTCACCGTATTCTTAAACCTGGTGGTGTGGCTATTATCAGCTTTTCTAACCGGATGTTTTATCAAAAGGCGATTCAAATCTGGCGGGATGCCTCAGAAGCGTCTAGAGTTGAGCTAGTTAAGCGTTACTTTGCTTCAGTACCAGGGTTTTCCACTCCCGAAGTGATCATCAATAAATCAACTGCGCCGAATTTTTTACAATGGTTGGGTTTACCAGGAGGAGATCCCTTCTATACTGTGATAGCTTATCGTGTGGAATCATCAAGTTAGGAAAAAATTGGTTATCTGGACTACCAATCATGATCAAATAGTAAATTTTTTGGTGCAAATACTCAAGTAAAGCAGATAATTGCCTCAAGCTTCAAGCATTGAAGGAGAAAAAACATGATCTTATCTCGTAGTCGTAGAATTTTAGCCAGTTTACTACTGTGTGTTTTATTGCTGACTACCGCTTGTGCGGAAAAAGTACCTAATCGTTTTGATCAAGCACAACAGGAAAGCACAAAACAAAAAAGTGGTCAGGCTGTTGTTAAAAATGCCACTCAGGGTAGTAAATTAAATGCTTTCTTTCCTGAAAGTGATGATGATTACGACCGAGTTTATACCCAAGAGAAAAAAGGCTTTTCAGAAGCGAATTTGAAAAAAGACGGTAAAGTTGTTGCTCAATTAGCTATTTCTGATACTACCAGCACGCCTACAGTAGCATCAAAATATGCCAATAGCACCAAGAAAATTGAAGGTTATCCTGCTGTAGAAACGGGTAAAACCCAAACTTCGGTTTTGGTGGGTAAGTATCAAGTCAAAGTGATTTCTAAAGATCCATTATTTAACGCTAGTGACAGGGAAGATTGGATTGAAAAATTTGATCTTGATGGTTTAGCTAAGTTGAAATGACCTCTAAATTTCGGATAACAACATATCAATCAGGAGATTTTTGTGAGTAAACCAATTTTTGAGTTAGTTGATGAACTACCAACCAGCGGTTTAACTGTTTCTATGTTAAATGCTTTGGATTTTATTGCTCCCGGTGAATGGCAAAATACTGTGGGTTTTGTCAATACTATTAAAACTGTGACTGGTGAAGATGATGAGGATCTAATTCAGCAAATTGGTGAACGGGCAATTTATCTTTTTAATGATAAATCCCAAGGTTATCAAACTGCTTTATGGCTTTATCAAACTGTTGATGGTACTGATAAGGCTTTAGGTGCAGCCGCTTTGGCTAATAAAGTTGGTGAAACCATTCCCTTATTTGGTTTTTTAAACTCTATCACTCCCAAACCAGATAAAGCTCAAACTATTGATTTAACTTTAAAAATAGTCGCTGAATTAGTCGCTTTTTGCCAAATTAATGGTATTCCCGGTGATAGTATTGGCGATTTTGTTGGTGCTTTAGGTGAATATAGTGGTGAGTCAATGATTCGCATGGCAGCTTTGGTTGCTGTTGATGGTATTATTCCTCTAGGTCCTGATTTTATCCAAAAATCATTAACTTTCCTCAGTAACATGAAACCCCAAGAGTTGGATCAAAACTCTACTTTTAGAACCATGAAAGATGCAATTCCTGGCAATGGTACTGGTGGTAAACTAGACTTTATTGGTCAAAGTGTTGATTCTGTTAAGGGTTGGATGAATGGTATAGTTAGTGCTAATGCTTTAACTGCTCAGAAAGTTCTTGGCAATTTACAAGGTTTTCTTGAATTTAGTGATGACAAATTAGACTATGTAGCCGCTTTTCTAGATATGTCCACTAATTACTATGAACATACAGGAACTCAAACTTTAGCACGACGTTTGATTGAACGCGCAGTTGCAGAAATTTAGCTAATTTTTGAGCCTAAATACAACTTGTAGTAGTGCCGAAAATCAATAAATGCAGCACTACTACAAACAGGTTTTCTATTAGTTTCTACTAATTACTTGTGGCTGGTAGATTGTATCACCACAAAAAAACAGATTTTCAGCGGAATAACGAAGAGATGGTAACTGATTTCTACACAGTTGCAGTGAACATTACTGTCACCTGTCACCTGTTACCTGTCACCTACTATCTTACTTGAAGCGAGAACGCTGTTGACGACGTTGCTTGTGTCTAGCTATTGCTTTACGTTTCTCTTTTTCTAAAGGTGTTTCAAAATGGCGATTCTTCCGCATATCTTGGAAAATTCCGGCTTTGGAAACTTCACGTTTAAATCTCCGCAAAGCTGATTCAATACCTTCATTTTCCCCTAAAACTACTTGTGTCATTCCTAGTCCTCCTTTTTTGGTTTAACACATACAAACTAGAGTATAAAAATATCTCAGCAGAGTCAAACCCTGGGCTTTATCTGCTGGAGACTCTAGATTTAAAAGATTTAAAATTTCTTCAGAACAGGATTAATAACGGCGATCGCCTCCACGACCTCCACCAGAACGGCCACCGCCACCCCAGCTTCCACTTCCACGAGAAGAACCTCTTTCCTCACGGGGTTTAGCCTTGTTCACTTTTAAATCTCTCCCCATCCACTCAGCACCATCAAGTGCTTCAATAGCTGCTTTTTCTTCAGCTTCAGACGACATTTCCACGAAGGCAAAACCACGTGGACGGCCTGTTTCCCTATCAGTGGGTAGCTGCACATTGCTAACTGTACCGTACTCAGCAAAAGCCAGTTTCAAATCTTCTGCTGTCACCTGATAGGACAAATTTCCAACGTAAATTGACATAGATGGTCTCCCAAACCAGAGAGTGTAGAGAGTTAGATTCGGAGAGACGCATTTAAAACAAATTAAAACGACTTACTCAACCGAAAATAATCTTTATATCCGCGAGTATAGCACAGCCTTTGAATATGAACTCCTAATAAGTAACATTTCCTCAGCTACCCATAGACTAGATCCAACTGAACATCTGACTAGGTGCTGATAGAAGGCTGAAAGCTAAAAAATCATTAAGGATTTTAGGAATTATCACTCTCATTTAGCATGAATTATAATTATAGCATAACTCACGTCTACATGGAAAATAATTTATCTTTTGTGTACGGGCTTCATTTAGCCGCAAACTCAGTTAATGTTAGTTCTGCTTTCTGACACAATATTTCGTGATCTTGAGAACTACTAGCCAACAAACCACCCCATTGGTTGATGTCACCGGTGTTATACTCTAATGGTCTGCCGTCAAAGTGAGTAAATTTACCACCAGATTCTGTTAAAATTAATTCTGGTGCTGCCAGATCCCAATCTTTAGGGGCTGACTTTCCAGACAGGGAAATATAAACATCTGCTTGTTGTTCGACAATAGCAGCCACTTTACAACCTACACTACCAATGGCTTTTTGTTTTTGGCAGGGTAGATTTTTCAGTAAAAATTCTAACTTATCATGACGATGGGAACGACTGACAACCAAGATTAAATCTTCAAGTGGTTTAGCAGCAGCCACTTTCAAAGGATGAGAACCATTAACAGTTTCGACAAAAGTACCACCACCTTTAGTAGCATAATATATCTTTTCCGCTTCCGGTATTGCTACCACCGCTAAAATTGGCCTTGTGTTTTGCACTAAAGCAATATGTATTGCATATTCCCCAGTTTTATTAATAAAATCTCTTGTACCATCCAAAGGATCAATAATCCAAACTAACTCCCCAGGATATTTACCTTGTTGAGATTTATAGGTTTCTTCGCTAATATAACCAAAATCTTCATCAACAAATGCTGCCTGTAGGTGAGATAGGATATACTCACTGACAGCCTTATCAGCAATGGTTATGGGTTCATTTTGCTTATATTCTATTTCTAGGTTGTTAGCGGTTGCTTGATAATAGGATCGCAGTAACTTAGCAGCACCCCAACCCACCTCACGAGTAATTTTGAGTATTTCTGGTAAGTTTGTCATTTGTTAGTTGAAACATGAAAAGCTTGAAGTGATAAATTCACCAAACATAACATAACATGAGTTCGACTAAGTAGGTAGGCGTTGAAATTTATCCTTATGGCAAGGCAAAAGGCAATAGGCAAAAGGGAAGAGACTTTCAGCGATTTTATATTTTGTTGGGTAGGGGTTTAGCAGTGCTAAACCCTTAAATAAGTTGTTTTAAAATTAGAAATTACCCTTTAAACTTCCTCTCCAAAAAAGCAATTATTTCTCGCCATGCAGATGTCGCCGCTTCCGCATCATAACGATAACCGTCATCTCGCATAAAAGTATGTTCCGCTGCATAACAGAAAAATTGATGAGGTATTTTTGCAGTTTCTAAACCCTTAATAATAGTCTGTCTATCCTGTTCAGGAATATGGGGATCTTGAGTACCAAAAATTAACAACATTTCCCCCTTAATTTCTGAAAATCTGTGAATAGTATCCGCCATACCTTTACCTAATTTACCGATGGGAATACCTGTAGGATAACAGGAAACACAAGCTTTTATTTCATCTTCAAAAGCAGCCCGAAAAGCCAAATGTCCACCAATACAAAAACCCAAAGTGCCGATTTTTTCAGCAATAATTGAATTGTCATTTTTGAGAAAATCAATTACAGCGAGAGTATCTGCATCATATTCAGAAATTAAAGTTCTGCGTGCATCATCATTACCGCGCATTCTCCCCAGATCATCAGGTTCAATGATAGAACCTATAGGTTCAATACGGTGAAAAATTTCCGGTGCAGCGACAACATAACCAAACCCAGCTAAATAATTAACTAAGCGAATTATTGCCCCACCTAATTGATAAATATCACTGTAAAAAACAATTCCTGGATATTTACCCTCTGGTTTAGGAGATGCGACATAAACCCGCATTAAACTATCATCTACTTTTAATTCGATATTGCGTTTAACAATTTGCATTTTTTGATTTTTTGCTAATGTGTTAATTTGTAATTCTTCAGGTTTTATAATAATCAGTAAATTTTCCCAAATACTCGATTTTTTCAAGAAGTTGAATTTCCTAGTTTGACACGCATTTTGTATATTTTTGTATCTTTAACTAAGACTATGTGCTATCATATACAATAAAAAAGGATGTGTCGTAAGATTCAAAACCTCCAAAGAAGAACTTTTAGAATTTCCTGAAGATGTAATTGACGAAATTGGGTATATTCTCTATCGAGTGCAAACTAATCAAACTCATACCAAAATAAAACCCTTAAAAGGTTTTAATGGAGTATTTGAAATTCGCAGCAATCATCAAACCGACACGCCAACTACTATGATACAATTAGATAAAACCATAAAATAGAGGTCAAAGTCATCATGGAACAAATTAACTTAGAAATAGACAGACTCACATTGGAAAGAGCCAAAACCCTAGCAATGCTTAACCAATCTAGTGTATCAGAATTGCTCACAAAAGTAATTGCTAGATTAGCAGAAATTCAAGAACAAAAAGACCCATTAATGGGATTATATGCCGATATTCCAGAAGTTGTTGATGAAATAGTAGCTGAAGCTATGGAAAAAAGAGGACATAATATTAAAGACTAATAAAATAGAAAAATCATTACTTAATAATAATTTAAAATTTAGGCTATTCATTAATATTAGATAATTGGCGTTTATAAGAAAAAAACTTATCATCACTTCTTCCTCTCTCCGCGCCTCTGCGCCTCTGCGTGACATCAAAAAAATCTGTAACATCCCACCGAAAAAACAAATCACAGGTAAGATGACACCAAAACAGCAAACCATTACACTAGACATTGGTGTAAATACTACCGGAGTTGAAAATGACATTAGCCAGCACTCCCAAACCAAAACCCTTAACAGACACAGAATTACACAAAATTAACGCATATTGGCGTGCAGCCAACTATCTCTCAGTCGGACAAATATACCTCCTCGACAACCCCCTACTGAAAGAACCCCTTAAACAGGACCACGTAAAACCGCGACTATTAGGACATTGGGGAACTACCCCTGGACTGAACTTTATTTATGTCCACCTCAACCGCATCATTAAAAAATACGACCTCAACACCATCTACATCGCAGGACCCGGACATGGTGGACCCGGACTGGTAGCTAACACCTACTTAGAAGGAACATATAGCGAATATTACCCCAACATCTCCCAAGATGCAGAGGGAATGCAAAAACTGTTCAAACAGTTCTCCTTCCCTGGTGGTATTCCTAGTCACGTTGCCCCGGAAACCCCCGGTTCTATTCACGAAGGGGGAGAACTCGGTTATGCTTTAGTACACGCTTTTGGTGCTGCTTTTGACAACCCAGACCTGTTAGTTGCGGCGGTTGTGGGTGATGGGGAAGCCGAAACCGGACCTTTAGCTACAAGCTGGCATTCTAACAAATTCCTCAACCCTGCTACTGATGGTGCGGTTTTACCGATTTTACATTTGAACGGTTATAAAATTGCTAATCCCACCGTATTAGCACGGATACCCCATGATGAACTAGAAAGCCTATTTATCGGCTACGGCTATAAACCTTACTTTGTCGAAGGTGCTGATCCGGCGGATGTTCATCAACAAATGGCAGCAACTTTAGATACTATTGTTACGGAAATTCAAGGTATCCAAAGAGAAGCGCGGGTACATGGTTTCAAAAAACGCCCGCAATGGCCAATGATCATTTTAAGAACTCCCAAAGGTTGGACTGGACCGAAGGAAGTAGACGGGAAGAAAACAGAAGACTATTGGCGATCGCACCAAGTCCCCTTTAGTGATATAGCTGGTAAACCAGAACATTTGAAACTTTTAGAAGACTGGATGAAGAGTTACAAACCCGAAGAACTCTTTGACGAAACCGGTCAACTCATTCCCGAACTTGCAGAACTCGCACCCAAAGGCCAGCGACGCATGGGAGACAACCCCCACGCTAACGGTGGTATCTTGCTGCGTGATTTAATCATACCAGAATTTTGCAACTATGCAGTAGAAGTCCCCAAACCCGGAACAGTCAACGCAGAAGCAACCAAAGTTACTGGAAAATTCCTGCGGGATGTGATGAAAGAAAACCTGGAAAGCAAGAACTTCCGAGTTTTTGGACCCGATGAAACCGCATCTAACCGCATCGATCCTGTACTAGAAGTTACTAACAGAACTTGGGTGGCGGAAACTTTGCCCGAAGATGATCATTTATCAGCAAATGGTCGGGTAATGGAAATGCTGAGTGAAACCAACTGTCAAGGATGGTTAGAAGGATATTTGCTAACAGGAAGACATGGTTTCTTCTCCTGTTATGAAGCATTTATTCATATCATTGACTCGATGTTTAACCAACACGCCAAATGGTTAAAAACAACTCGTCATATTTCTTGGAGAAGACCGATCGCCTCTTTAAATTATCTTCTCACTTCCCATGTTTGGCGACAAGATCATAACGGTTTCTCTCACCAAGATCCTGGGTTTTTGGATCATGTAATTAACAAAAAAGCCGACGTTATTCGTGTTTATCTGCCACCCGATGCTAACACTTTGTTATCTGTCACCGACCATTGTTTAAGAAGTCGCAACTATGTAAATGTGATAGTAGCTGGAAAACAACCGGCACTGCAATATTTAGACATGGATGCAGCCATTAAACACTGTACCAAAGGTTTAGGAATTTGGGAATGGGCAAGTAATGATCAAGATGGTGAACCCGATGTAGTTATGGCTTGTGCGGGGGATATTCCCACTTTAGAAACCCTAGCTGCGGTGGATATTTTACGGCAAAATTTCCCAGAATTAAAAGTGCGGGTAGTGAACATTGTAGACTTGATGACACTACAACCAAAAAGTGAACATCCCCACGGTTTAAGCAGCAAAGATTTTGATATCATCTTTACCACAGATAAACCAATTATCTTTGCATTTCATGGCTATCCTTGGTTAATTCATCGTCTCACCTATCGCCATACAAACCACAATAATATTCATGTTCGTGGTTACAAAGAAGAAGGAACAACAACCACACCTTTTGATATGGTGGTAATGAATGATTTAGATCGTTTCCATTTAGTAATGGATGTAATAGATCGTGTACCAAAATTGGGTTATAAAGCCGCTTATGTGAAACAAAATTTACAAGATAAATTGATTGAACATAAGCAATACATCGAGAAACACGGTGAAGATATGCCAGAAATTAGAGACTGGAAATGGCCTTATTAAACCGTAACGACTAAATAACCTCAGATCCCGGACTTATTTAAGAAGTCCGGGATCTTATTTTGATCAAATTTATGAATTATTTGTTATAATACTATTAAATAACCTTTGAGGTTAATTAATATGACACAGGAATTAACAGACTTGAGAAATAGTATTTTAGCTGGAAAATATGAAGATGCTTTAGCAATTGTAGATGAATTAGAGGGGATGAGTAAACAAGCAATTTTCAGGAATATTCAATCATTTTTGAGAGTTTTGTTAATTCATTTGATCAAAAATCAAATAGAACAAAGATTAACAAATTCTTGGGCAGCATCTATTGAAAATGCGATTTTAGAAATTAAGAAATTGAACATGAAAGAGAATAAAAAATCTTATTATATCAATAATGATGAATGGGGTGAAATATTAACAGATGCTTTAGAGTCTGCTATTCGTCCAGCTACTTTAGAAGTAATGAATGGTAAATTTAACAGAAAACAACTTTCACAACTTCTCAATAAAGAACAATTAATATTAACAGCAACAGAATTACTTGAATTTACCTATAATTATCAAATCCGAGAATTACCTGATATAATAGATGAATATTTAGGTAAATTACCCAGTGGGGAAAATTGGCAGTTAGGGAAAAGCTAAGAGGTGAAAAAAGATGACACAGGAATTAATAGACTTGAGAAATAGTATTTTAGCCGGACGTTATGAAGATGCTTTGGCTATTGTTGATGAGTTAGAGGGGATGAGTAAACAAGCAATTTTCAGGAATATTCAATCATTTTTGAGAGTTTTGTTAATTCATTTGATTAAAAATCAAATAGAAAAAAGATTAACAAACTCTTGGGTTGCATCTATTCGTAACTCTTTAGTAGAAATCAAAAAAATCAATCTCAAAGAAAATAAAAAATCCTATTACATCAATAAAGATGAATGGGATACCTGGTTGCAGGAAGAAATAGAATTAGCAATAGGTGATGCAAGTTTAGAAGTAATGAATGGTAAATTTAACAGAAAACAACTTTCACAACTTCTCAATAAAGAACAATTAATATTAACAGCAACAGAATTACTCACATTTATCTATAATTATCAAATCCGAGAATTACCTGATATAATAGATGAATATTTAGGTAAATTACCCAGTGGGGAAAATTAGCAGTTAGGGAAAAGCTAAGAGGTGAAAAAAGATGACACAGGAATTAATAGACTTGAGAAATAGTATTTTAGCCGGACGTTATGAAGATGCTTTGGCTATTGTTGATGAGTTAGAGGGGATGAGTAAACAAGCAATTTTAAGGAATATTCAATCATTTTTAAGGGTTTTGTTAATACATTTGATTAAAAATCAAATAGAAAAAAGGTTAACAAACTCTTGGGTTGTGTCTATTCGTAACTCTTTAGTAGAAATCAAAAAAATCAATCTTAAAGAAAATAAAAAATCCTATTACATCAATAAAGATGAATGGGATAATTATTTAGAAGAAGAAATAGAATTAGCAATAGGTGATGCAAGCGTAGAAGTTTTGAATGGTATCTATACAGAATTTCAACTAGCAGAAATGGTTGATAAAAATAGCATAATTTCCACTGCTTTAAATTTTCTAGAATTGACCTATGTACATTCTGTAAAAGACTTACCAAAAGCTATCACAGAAATCATTATTAAATTACCTGGTAGTGAAAAATGGCAATAAATATGTATTATAGTATTATATTATATATAATATCTGCGTTTATCTGCGTCTATCTGCGTTTAAAAACAGACTTTAAAATATCCCCTGTGGTAATAACCGTACAAAATAATTACCTAAATATCAACAATAACGATAGGAATAGGTGTCTTTATAAGGTAGGATGAAACTTAACACAAAGTAAAAATACCTTACTAGAGAATTATCATGACAGTCGCTGCAACTTTTGATTTAGATAGCTTAAATCAGAAATTTGAAACCGCTACCCCTACAGAAATTCTAGCTTGGTCTGTGGAAAACATACCCACAGGTTTAGTACAAACCAGCGCGTTTAACGTTGATGACATCATCCTCACCCACATTTTATATACTGTACTCAAGCATCCAGTACCCGTTATCTTCCTAGATACTCTGTATCACTTCAAAGAAACTTTAGAATTAGTTGCTAAAGTAAAAGACCTATATAACCTAGATTTAAAAACCTACAAAGCACCTGATGTAAACACCCGTGAAGCTTTTGCGGCTAAGTACGGTGAAGCATTATGGGATACAGATATTATCAAATTCCACGACGTTACTAAAATTGAACCTTTAACACGCGGTTTAAACGAACTAAACACCGTAGCTTGGATTACAGGTCGCCGTCGTGACCAAGCTGCTACCCGTGCGAATATGCCTATTTTTGAATTAGACAACCAAGGACGTTTAAAAATTAATCCTTTAGCTGCTTGGACTCGTAAACAAAGCTGGGATTATGTTGCAGAACACAAAGTGATTTATAACCCACTTCATGATCAAGGATATCCTAGCATTGGTGATGAACCTATTACTACTAAAGTACGTGAAGGTGAAGATGAACGCGCTGGACGTTGGAGAGGAACTGGTAAAACTGAGTGTGGTATTCACATTTAGTTTTTAGTTATTGGTCATTGGTCATTGGTCATTGGTCATTGGTAATGTGTTAAAAAATGGCTAATTACTAATGACTAATATTAATATTTTGTATTTGTCTGAATCAGGATGTCCAGGACACCCTTCGGGAAGTCAAAAGTCAAAAGTCAAAAGTTAGAATTTTTTTGTCTGAATCAGGATGTCCAGGATTTGAGGATTTATGGCTAACGCCACGCTTCGCTATCAGGATGTTTTTTGATGATAGTTTGTGGGGATATTGGGATTTTCAGGATGTTTTTTGATGATGGTTTTTCAATGATTATCAACCATCTAAAAATTACCATCCTGTACATCCTTTAATCCTGGTTATCCTGATTCAGACTTAATAATTTTCTGTAACTTTTAAATGTTACAATCTACAAGTCTCGACGCGAGAGAAGAGAAGATACTTTTGAAGCAACAGCTTCCCCTATCTTTGCAAATCCCGAAGCAATTGCTCCTGGCAGATGGCCTTTTGGTGCTTTAATATCAAAAGTAATATCTTGGTAGTATAACCACTCTCCTGGTTTTAGCATCCATCCTTTCTTTTTCCACCCTATAGTTTCCGCAAATGCTTCCCAAATTATCTTATCATCACTATTTGTCCTACGTAAACCTTGATATATCTTTTTCTGTACAGAAAAACCAAACCTTCCATTACTGTATTTCAACCAGAGATTATCAATAATTTTCAAGTCTTCTATGGGAAAATTATCAATACAATAGCTACTTAAATAACCAGCTTTTTCCCGTTTTGCAATTACCAACATTAAACGTGCTGTTTCCTTATCTGCTTCTTTCCATTTACCTCCTGCAAGGTAGTTACCCAGTTTTGTATAGTCCTGTCGTGAAGCTAATTTTGATTGTACATTATTTTGGCTTTTATCATCATCTATACCAGGAAATAAACCCACCCATTCCTTCATACTTTGCGGACGGTTTTTAGGTTCTAATTCCAAACCTTGAACAATTGCATAATTTAACTTATCACTAATCTTTGAATTTAATTCCTTCGGTTCTATTAAATCATGATATAAAACTTTTCTTGCTAAACAAGGTGTGGGAGTATCTCCAGTCAATAAATAAAACAAAGAAGCAGCTAAAGTATAAACATCAAGAGTTGCTGACTTTTCCGTTTCTAACATTTGTTCCCAAGGTGCAAAAGCTAAATTAGCAGCTTGGTTAATACTCTCACTGTCCACATTTCCTGCTAAACCAAAATCTATTAAAACTACAGTATTGCTATTTTCTCTTAATATCATATTTCCAGGATGTGCATCCCGGTGAATAATGCCATTTTCATGACAAAGAGATAAAGCATCAGCAATTTGTTTAATATAATCAATAGCAGTAGATTCTGATACAATACCTTTATCCTGTACTAAATGATATAAATTTTCACCCTTAACAAAATCCATCACCAGACATGGTAAACCATCCTCCTCAAAAAAGTCTATAATTCTGACAATATTGGGATGTTGAAGTTGGGTAATCTCTGCTAATCTTCTTCCTTCCTTGCGGAAACCTTCCACATATTTAGGATAATTAGCATCTCTACACAAACGACTATTAGGAGTTTTAATAACAACTGGTAACTTCAACTCTTGATGTTTAGCTTTATAGGTAACACCAAAACCCCCAGAACCTATTTCTTCTTCTATTACATATTGGGGACGTTGTTGTAAAGGCTTTCCAGGTTGTAACATAAAAAGATGTATGCTTAAATATGCCCGTAATTGTAACATAACCCAAGCATCAAAAATAATCGAACGCAGATAAACGCAGATAAACGCAGATAAAAACTAAAACCTACTACCTCCGTGTCCTCTGTGCCTCTGTGGTTCGTTATTATAAGACCTATGGAAAATATCTCTTAAATTCTCTTTCCTTCGTGTCCTTTGCGTTCTTTGCGGTTCGTTAAAAAAAATCCCACTCAGCAACATGATTAAAATCCTACACCTTTCAGATATCCATATAGGAAGCGGTTTCTCCCACGGCCGCATCAACCCCGCCACAGGCTTAAATACACGATTAGAAGATTTTGTCAATACCCTATCTTTGTGTATTGATCGCGCTTTATCAGAACCAGTAGATATGGTGATTTTTGGTGGTGATGCTTTTCCCGATGCCACACCCGCACCCTACGTACAAGAAGCCTTTGCTAGTCAGTTCCGCCGCCTTGTAGATGCCAATATACCGACAGTTTTGTTAGTTGGTAATCATGACTTACATTCCCAAGGTGTGGGCGGCGCAAGTCTAAATATTTACCGTACTCTTGGCGTTCCTGGTTTTGTAGTTGGTGATACTTTAACTACTCATCATATCCCCACCCGTAACGGTAAAGTACAAGTAATTACACTCCCTTGGTTGACTCGTTCCATGTTGATGACTCGCAAGGAAACAGCGGGTTTATCTATGGCTGAAGTCAATCAACTTTTAACAGAACGCTTAGAAGTGGTTTTAGAAGGAGAAGTGAGAAAACTTGATCCTGATGTACCTACCGTACTTTTAGCCCATTTAATGGCTGATAATGCTATGTTAGGTGCTGAACGTTTGTTAGCTGTGGGTAAGGGCTTTACTTTACCTTTATCTTTGTTAACACGCCCTTGTTTTGATTATGTGGCTTTGGGTCATGTTCACTGCCATCAAAATCTGAATAAATCTAATGATCCACCTGTGATTTATCCTGGGAGTATAGAAAGGGTAGATTTTAGTGAGGAGAAGGAAGATAAAGGTTATGTAATGGTGGAGTTGGAAAAAGGTAATGTAGAGTGGGAATTTTGCTCTTTACCTGTGCGTACATTTCGCACTATTGAGGTAGATTTATCTAAAAGTGATGATCCGCAGGAAGTTTTGTTGAAGGCGATCGCTAAATATGAACTCGAAGAAACTGTAGTTAGGTTAATTTATAAATTGCGTTCTGAACAATTAGATTTAATTGAAAATTCCGTAATTCATAAAGCTTTAAGTACAGCGCACATCTATACAATTCAACCAGAATTAGTTAGTCAATTAGCTAAACCGCGTATTCCTGAATTAAGCGCCAGCAGTAGTATTGATCCGATGGAAGCTTTAAGAACTTATTTAAATAATCGGGAAGATTTAAAAAATATTGCTGCATCTATGTTAGAAGCAGCAGAAAATCTATTAGTGGAAGAAATTTATTGAACACAAACTGCTATTTCTCTGCAAAAATTCAACTAAAAACCTTCCCCTCTATTCAATCTTTCTTCATGTTTGGTAATTACCCACAGTGCATGAATACTACCGGGAAGCCAACCTAGCAAGGTTAACAAAATGTTAATGATCAAAGTTATACCTACACCTTCTGTCAGAAATACTCCCACAGGAGGTAAGAACAAACCAAGCAGCAAACGAGTTAATTTCATGGGATGATTCCTATTTTTTCAAAACTACTTACTTGCTTTCATTTAAGATTCAGTCGTGATTTGACTATTATTGCCTTGTAACTCCAGATTTCTTTCTGCAAAGTATTTATTGATGAAGGTATTAGCCAAAGATAGAACTACTGGAGCGAGAAGAAAAGCGATAATTCCCTGCACTCTAAAACCAGGAACTAAAACTGATGCTAACCAAAAACAAATTCCGTTGACTATTAAAGAAAATCCACCGAAAGTTACATAAGTCAATGGTAAAGACAGGGTGGAAATAATTGGTTTAATTGAACCATTAATCGCACCAATTACTAACCCAGCAATTAAAGCTGCGGGAAAATTGGCAATTCTAACACCTGGAAAGATGATATCGACAATTAACAAGCTTAATGCTGTAGCGAGTGCGGTTAAAAATGTCGCCCACATTATTTTTACCTCTCTAACTGCTACCTTTATTTTTAAAGAATTTTGCAGTTTTCACATCTGTTGCTAGATAGGATTGAGGTATATCGGAAGGAGGATTTTTCACTTATAGGAAACTGGAGTCTTTTCCAGTCAGCGGTTTTCACTCCTGACTCCTGACTCCTGACTCCTTGCTTATTGTTTGACTGCTTTCATTGATAAACCAATGCGTTTTAATTTTTCGTTCACTTCTAATACTCTGACTTTTACTACTTGTCCAACTTTAACTATTTTCTTGGGATCATCTACAAATCTATCTGCAAGTTGGGATATGTGAACTAAACCATCTTGATGTACTCCGATATCAACAAATGCACCAAAGTTAGCAACGTTGGTGACTATTCCTTCTAATTCCATTCCCTCTTTTAAATCGCTAATTTCTTTTATTCCTTCTTTGAATGTTGCATACTTAAATTCTGCACGGGGATCTCTTCCTGGTTTTTCTAGTTCGTTGAGAATGTCACGCAGGGTTGGTTCTCCAATGGTGTCAGTTACGTATTTTTTGAGGTTGGTTTTTTTCAGGTTTTCAGCTATTTGTGTTACCTGCTTTAATGGTACTTGTAAATCTTTAGCGATCGCCTCTACTACAGGATAACTTTCTGGGTGAACTGCGGTGTTATCTAGGGGGTTTTCTCCATCTCTAATTCTTAAAAAACCTGCTGCTTGTTCATAAGCTTTTGGTCCTAGTTTCGCTACTTTTAACAGTTGTTTGCGATTTTTGAATGCGCCGTTTTGGTTGCGATAAGCAATAATATTGTTAGCAACTGTGGGGGTAATTCCTGAAACAAAGGTTAGCAATTCTTTGGATGCAGTGTTTAAATCTACTCCCACATAATTCACACAACTTTCTACTGTTTCATCGAGTTTCTTTTTCAGCAATTTTTGATCAACGTCGTGTTGATATTGTCCCACACCAATTGATTTGGGGTCAATTTTTACTAATTCTGCTAGGGGATCTTGTAATCTTCTCCCGATACTAATTGCACCTCTGACGGTAACATCTAAATCAGGAAATTCTGCAAGTGCAACTTTGCTGGCTGAATATATGGAAGCACCAGATTCATTGACTATGACTTTAACAGGTTTGCGTTCACAAGTTGTTAATACTTCTGTTACAAATTCATCGGTTTCACGGGATGCTGTTCCGTTACCAATGGCGATTAATTCAATGTTGTATTTTTGAATTAATTTCTTTAGTGTTTGTGCTGCTTTTTGTCGTTGTTCTGCTGCTTGATGAGGGAATACGGCTTGATATTCTAAGAATTTACCTGTTTGATCTAAAACTGCAACTTTGCAACCTGTTCTAAAACCTGGATCTATGGCTAATGTGGGTTTCATTCCCGCAGGTGCAGATAATAATAATTCCCGCAAATTAGCTTCAAATGTTTTGATTGATTCTATATCAGAATAAGTTTTTTTCTCAGAAATTACTTCACTGATAAGAGAAGTTTTCATCAAGCGGTTAAAGGCATCTTTTAACATTGCTTGATAAAAGTCTCTGATATTTCTGACCTTGGTTTTAATTTCTTGGGATTCTAAATAGGAAAGTACAAAATCTTCATCAAAATCCATGTCAAAATTTAAGATTTTTTCTGTTTCTCCTCTACACAAAGCCAGCATATTATGAGGGGCGATATTTTTGATTTTGATTTGATAATTGCGGTACATTTCAAATTTGGTTGTACCTTCTGGATGTTCTTCTTTAATACGGGAAACAAACACCCCTTCATCTAAGAAATAATCCCGCAGATAGGCGCGTAATTCTGCTTTTTCTGCTACTTCTTCAGCTAAAATATCTGATGCGCCTTTTAATGCTTCCTCTGCATTTTTTACGCCTTTTTCTTCAGAAATATATTTTGCTGCTTCTATTTCTAAGTCAGCACCTACGCCATTTTTCACATTTAATGATTTAATAAATGCTGCTAAAGGTTCTAGTCCTTTCTCTCTAGCGATAGTTGCACGGGTGCGGCGTTTTGGTTTGTATGGTAAGTATAAATCCTCAAGTTCTGTTTTTTGTAAACAGGAGGTTATTTTCTGTTGTAGTTCTTCTGTGAGTTTACCTTGTTCTGATATAGCATTTAAAATTACTTGCTTTCTTTCTTCTAATTCTGTTAAGTACGTATGCCTATCAGATAAATCCCGCAATTGCACTTCATTCATTTCTCCAGTGCGTTCTTTGCGATACCGTGCAATAAAGGGAATTGTCGCACCCTCAGCGAAAAGTTCCAGTGCGTTCTGCACCTGATGGGGTTTAAGTTCTAGTTCTGTTGCTAGTAATTGCGGAATGTTCAACATTCGATTTTTTTGTTAAAAATGCTACTTCAAGATTTAATATGCTTGCTCAATATGCCAGTACAAGCCTGTAAATTTCATAATATACCCAATTATATACCCAATTATATACCCAGTTATATAATTTAAACTGTTTCTTATCCTCAGTTTAAGCTTTGTTCAAGAAAAATATTGTAAAATTCTTGTAAAGGAAACATACGTAAGTCTATAATCAATTCTTATTCCTCCTATAGGTTGAATCTATGGATTTCAACCATGAGGCTGTTAGTTCAGGATTGGGTAAAATGCCTTTGTTTTTTCTGATTCCATTATTTACTGGGTTAATTACTGGTTACTTTTGGAACAAACATAATGATGAAGTTGCTTATATTTCAGGTGTATTGACGGCTGTAACGCTGATTCTGAGCCTGATTGTTGCACCTTGGCAAATTCAGTTAAGTTTGTTAGTTTTTGTACTGTTATTTTCTAACAAGTTGTTGAAGAAATATTATTAAACGGTTTGTGTTAAAACAGTAGCAATGCGACTCTACACACTCCAAGAGTGTACATGGCGTTGCTACGTGGTTTCATCCATTTGAAATGCGTTGGTTATATTTCGTTCTAAAATCATGATCTAGTTACCAATCACCAATCACCAATCACCTATTACCAATCCAATACTGTTCGGTTAAGAGTTTTTGTAGGTTGGGTTAAGCGATAGCGCAACCCAACAAAAGCTTATAAATGTTGGGTTTTGTTCCTCTAGTTACCAATCACCAATCACCAATCACCAATCACCAATTACCAATCACCTATTACCAATCACCTATTATGAATTAATTTCTCCTCTCACTAAAATTACTGTACTATCAACACCAGAAGCAATATTTTCAGGAATATTACCGTGAATTGCTTGTTGTAATAAACCCTCACGGGAAGCACCTAAAACTACAACATCAAAATCTTCTTTCTTGACTAAATTAATTACCCCTTCGGTAACAGAATCAGCTTCTATAGGTGTTGCAAAAACATTACTATGTAAATTGCGGTGTCGGATTAACTGACGAGTATATTCTTCTAAAAATTGCAGATTTGGTTTTAATTCCGATGGTTTAAATACTTGAGTGAGGCGAATTTCTGGCTCATTTCCTAATGTGACTAAAGCTGGTAATAATTTAATGGCTATAGGTGCATTTGGTCCCCCTGCCATTGGTACTAACCAACGGTTAAAATGGGGAGGTTCTGAATAATTGCCTAACTTCACAACAACTACATCACAGGTAGCTTGACGAATTATAGTGTCAACAACAGTACCAAAAATACGGCCGGGGGTAGAAGTATTTCCTTTCCAACCCATGAACATTAAATCTATATGACGTTCTTTGATTGTTTCTAAAATTGCTTGCCCAACATCATGGGCAACTCGTATTTGTGTATGAATAGGAATGTGCAATTTTTTGGCTAAAGCTTCCGCGTGTCTGAGTAAGCGACGACTTCTTGTAGTTCTGACTTCTGTTTCTGATGGGGAACTGTTACGGGATACTAAAATAATTTGTAAACACTCTAATTCATAATGGCGATCGCGGGCAATAGTAGCAGCCATTTGTAATAAAGTTTCTGCTGTATCTGGGTTAGCAAGTGTAACTAATAATCTACCTCTACCAATATTAGGCGATCGCGTTTGGTACACTACATAAGATGGTTCTGGTTGTGGTCCAGTCATACCATTTTTACAGTTCAGACGATCTGCTTCTGCTCTAATAATATCTGCACGAGTAATAATACCAATCAATTTTTGTTTTTCTACCACTGGTAAACGACTAATTTGATAACGATCCAGTAAATACAGTACATCACTCAAAGTTTGTGTCGGCTTAACTGTGATTGGTTTTGGTGTCATGATTTCCCTTAAAACTGTATGCCGGAAGGGGTAAATATTTTGTATATCTGATTGAGTAATAATTCCCACTAATTGATTTTTTTCTACCACTGGAAACCCCCGATGATGAGAACGAGAAAAGGCTTGAATTGATTCTTCTATAGACATTTCTGCCTCTAGAGTTTCTACCCGTTGCTGCATTACATCCTTGGCTGTTAATTCAGTTAATACCCCTTCAATTGGAGCATTTTTCTGAAGTTTGATCCCATTTAATAGTAAAAGTTTTTCATACAGTGAACCAGGTAAAACTTGATCCGCAACTAAATAAGAAGTGACAGAAACAATCATCAAAGGTAATACAAGATTGAAATCTGTCGTCATTTCAAAAATAATCACAATAGCTGTAATCGGAACTTTAGAAACGGCGCTAAAAAAGCCCCCCATTCCTGCTAAAGCGTAGGTAGTAGGAGAACCAAAACCCCACAGTTGAAACTCACAAACTCCAACTATATGACCTAAACAAGAACCTAAAATTAAACTGGGTGCAAATAATCCCCCTGGAGCGCCAGAACCAAAGGCAATTAATGTTAAAATAAATTGACTAATAAAAGTGATAATTGCTAACAAAAGATTCGGTTGACTGGCAATCATATACTCCCGCAAACCAGCATTATCACGATAATATTCCGGGAGTAAAGCCACAATTAAACCCGAAATCAAGCCAGCTAAAGCCACTCTTAAAGATAAGCTAATGTGTAATCTCCGATAAGTTTTAATACTGAATATTAAACCGTGATTAAATACAGCACCTAGCAACCCTGCCAACACACCCAACAATAAAAATATAGGAATTTCTTGCAGGGAAAATTGGCTAGAATAGTCCATTAATTCTAGGTTTAGTTGCAAACTTCCACCACCTAATAACCGGGAAATTACACCACCGATAAAACAGGCAATAATGGCAGTTCCTAAAGTTAGTCCTGATAAATCTTGGAGTAACTCTTCAATAATAAATAATACCCCAGCAATAGGGGCATTAAAAGCAGCGGATAAACCAGCACCCGCACCTGCGGCGATCATTTGGCGGCGATGTTCTGGGGAAGTGGGAAAAGTGCGACTCATTCCGGCCGCTAAACCTGCACCTACTTGGACCGTGGGACCTTGTCTTCCTAATGTGATCCCCGAACCCAAGGCAATGATAGCACTGAGTAACTTAATTAATGCCACTCGCCAGGATAACTTAATAGGAACATTGGCAAGACTAGCTTTAACTTGAGGAATACCACTACCAGCGGCCTCTGGTGCTAACCTTTGTACCAACCAACCTGCTAAAAAGCCAAAACTCATCCCAATTAAAGGTAAAGTTAGCCAAGCTGGTAAAAGTTGGGTACTGTGAACTCGCCATGTTCCCAACCAACCTGAACCTTGTTTAAGTAATACTGCTGATAAAGCCGCAATAATTCCTATGACACAAGCTTCAATATTGGCATAGCCCATTGAAGATATTGCTAAACTTTTTTTGGACTGCCACAAGTTGCGAAAACGCTGGGTTAGTATGTCCGGGAAAATCATAATTTAAAATTTAAAATTCAACATTCAAAATTGAAAAATAACCTCCATAAATCATAATTCTCTATAATTGGTGATTGGTGATTGGTGATTGGTGATTGGTAAAATTATTAGCTATTCTCTCTTACCTTCTTACTGTCACCTGTCACCTGTCAACTGTCACCTGTCACCTGAAATCAACTATTTTTCCCAGTTGTAGAAAGTCCTTCCACTATCAAAGATGGAGTATAACAAGAACCATTCCAATCTGCATCCCCACCGAGTTTAACTATTTGTTTGAGGGCTGTGTAAACATTGCCGGCGACCATTGTATCTTTAACTCTACCAATTATTTGACCTTTTTTTACCAAATATCCCAAATCAATATTGATAGAAAAATCACCAGAAATTCCTCCTCCTCCTCCTAGCATTTGATCGACTATTAAACCTTCATCCATATCTTGAATTAATTCTTGTAACGTTGCTTTACCAGGTTGGATGAGAAAGTTAAATAAACCAGGGGTGGGATAACTACCCAAACCAGGGCGAAAACCATTACCAGTGCTACCAATACCTAATTGTCTGCCAATAGTGCGATCGCTATAAAAATTGCGTAAAATTCCGTTTTCGATAAATATCAAAGACTTGGTAGGATTGCCTTCATCATCAAAAGGACAACTGTAAGGACCTGCTTGGGGGTTTTGGTAAAGGGTGAGAGAGGGTGCAACAACAGGTAGACCCTTTTTTTCTGCCCAAGGAGAAGCTTTTTCCAAGACTTGCTTACCATTTAATGCAGCTTGGACAGTTCCCCAAAGCATATCCGCAGCTTTGGAAGTAAATAAAACTGGAAACCGACCGCTAGGGGTAGAAACGTTTTCTTTTGCCCAATTTAATCGCTGTAAAATTTGATTCGCCACTCTGGCGGGTTCAAGTTCACCGCGTTGGGTTTGTCCATCAGCAACACTGAGAAAATCATCACCTCTGACCCATTCTGCGGACATATAGCAACTGAGAGTAGTATCAGTATAGTGACAATCCAAACCTTTGCTATTGATTAAACGAGTATTTTCTACATCACATTCCCAATCACTATTACAGAGAACATCAGGATAGAATTCACGCACGATAGCGATCGCATTTTTGCCCCAGTCTATCAGTTTGTCCACTGGAACAGCTTCCCCCAAATCAGGGTAATATTTTTCAGAATTACGACTGAGTTCTACAGGTTCAGGGTGATTTAACTGACTGAGAACTAAAGCTCGTTCTACCATCCCTTGAGGATCTACAGAACCGTAAGCCACAGTCAGTCCTGGACGACCGTTTCGCCATAGCCGCAATGCTGTACCTTCAGATTGACTGGTTTCTAGTTGTTTTAAGCGGTTGGCCTCAAAAAACACAGGACGAGAAAGCGATCGGGACTGATACACTTCCGCAGCCTCTGCGCCAGATTTTAAAGCCAGTTCTAGCAACTGTTCCGCTAGTGTATCTTGTGACAATTTTGCAGAACCCATTTCCCTTGATTAATTGTGGATTTTGGATTTTGAACCCCAGATAGACCAGTCCATTATCCCATCAGCGTGCATCAACAGTTATTATTTTTGGGTAATTGGGGACTGGTCACCAGTCACCAGTCACCAGTCCCTACAGATTCACCTCTTGTAACAGCCAAAAACCAGCAAAAGATTGAGCTTGGGGATCGGACTGGACACCAATAAAATGCACTCCATTGGCTTTTTGTTTGGCTGCTTCAAAACCTTGTGCTTCTTTGAGCAGTTGAGGAGTTCTGATATTTGCCAAAATCCAACTTTCTGTTGCACCGGTTTCTAAAATCAATCTGTCTCCTTGACTGGTATCAAATCGCAGATAAGCTAACTCTAAACCTGACATCCACCCAGCGATAGGTAAAGCTCTAGGTGAAAAAATCAAAATCCCCGGAATGCGAGTTTCTGGGGGTAATTGTGCCAATTCTAGGGGAAAAGCTTCACCAAAGCCAATTTCCCATTCTGGCATATCTGCAAAATCACTGGCTTCTAAACTCACAAATGCCCATTGTTTGCCTTCCAACGCATCTGGTAAACGCTGTGGTAAAGGTCTTTCTAAGCGTACAGAAGGATTTGTACCGCCTTGATATCCTGGTTCTTGGGGATAAACTTCCTCCATGCGCTGCTGTATCCATTGATTGAGAATCAATGCTTTCCGACTAGGTAAGGCAGGAATACCTATATCTTGACAGGCTCTTGTAATCATATTATTCATTTGCCGACGGAAAAAGCGGATTTTAATTGGTGCTTTTCCCGCTTTTTCGATCGCTTCTTGTAACGCTGTCCGCAACCAAACTGAATTTACTTGGGTACTAGGGCAATATTGAGCATAGCGAAACAAGGAATCTGTTTTAGTGCGTACATCAGTAGGACTTTCACACACTAAGACTTCCCAAACTTTTTTTTGATTTGCGTCCAATATCGGACGAGAGTAAAAATCGAGTTCCCAAATACTGCCCATGTTATACGATGAAATCTGGCGAGTTGATGTTTTGTTATCTTTCCACTCTACCAATCTACAGCCGCAATGAACGATCACTCATTACTCATCACTGGTTCTAATTTTCCTAGTTCTGTTGGTAAATGCTGTTCCATCCAATTACTCAAATCAGCTAGAAATTCACGATAATTAAGATCACAATGTAAATCGTGATATGCTCCCGGATATTCAATACGCAACTTATCTGCACAAGTTACTCGTTGATAAAAAATTTCACTCCCCTCTGGAAAAACTACTCTGTCAGCACCACCATGTAAAATTAATAAAGGTGCTTTCCATTCATGGGCGTGGGCATTGATCCAAGCTAATGTAGTAAAGAACTCTGTGGAAAACCGGGCTGTTGCACGGGTATGGCGTAAGGTATCTTGAGTGTAGGTAGCTACAATTTTCGGATCTCTTGAACCTGCGGTGGTGTCGAGTCCAGTATTTAAGGAAAAACGCGGCCACAAGCGCGAAAGCATTTTTCCCAACAGTACAAGCACTGGTGATACTCCCACTTCTCCAATACTAGGTGCAACTGCAATCACTCCCTGTAATGCAGATATCTCTTCTGGATGGCGCAAAGCATATTCTAAAACTATCATTCCCCCCATGCTATGTCCAAATAAAAAAATGGGAATTTGTGGTTGTTGCTGTTGCATCATTTTTAAGAATGTTCGCACGTCATTACGAAACTCGGACCAAGTATTAATGTAACCTCTTTGACCTGGTGATTGTCCATGACCACGCAAATCTAAGCCATAAACAGCATATTGCTGAGGTAACAAATTTTCAATTATATTTTTGTAAAGTCCGCTGTGTCCTCCGAGTCCATGTACTAATGCTAATATCCCCCTGATTTTACCCCCTGGATTCCAGTTTTGATAATACAGATCAATTCCCCCAACACCTTTAAATGTGCCTACGCTGTGGTAAATAGTCATGATTAGTTTTTTACCTAATTTCCCAGCAACTTTTTAGCCTATCAACGTACATTGTAGGGAAAATATCTTCTAACTGTGGGAGGATTACAGAAATTTTGGTGATTGGTGATTGGTGATTGGTGATTGGGTTGTTACAGTATATTGTAAAGATGGAAAATAATAACGAGTCTGATAATTTACCGCTTTTGACTGAGAACGCTATTAAACGGGTTTGGGAAGGTGTGGCGGCGGCGAGCGATCGCTCTATTCGAGATACTATTGATACTACTCTCAATCATTTATCTGCTATTGATCAGGAAAATACAGAACCGCGAGTTAATGCTAATATCAGACGTTGGGTGTTGCGATCGCTCATTCATTGCTTTTTCCGTGTCCGTGTGGAAAACATCAAAAATATACCACATACATCAGCTATTTTAGCAGCTAATCATCTCCATCATTTTGACCCTTTAGTTTTACTCGCAGAAATATCGACTCAATCGTATTATTATATTCTTGGTGATGCCCGTACTCTCTATAATAAATGGTGGAAACGCCTGATTTTAGGTTTTGCAGGTGGTGTTATTCCTTTACAAAGAATTTGGGGAGAAGAACAGGCTGTTATTGCTGCTGCTGAAGCGGGAAGGGATGATTTAAAGGAACTGGCAGAAGTTATTAAAAATACCGTTAATCCTGGTGGAAATATTCAAACAGTCCGCCGCATAGACCGCATTGTTTCGGCAATTTTAGCCCGTGGGGATGGGTTGATGATTTTTCCCGAAGGGAGACTGGGAAATGCTGAGGGTCGTTTGCATCCCCTAAAACGGGGAACTGTAATTTATGCGTTGCGGGCTGAAGTGCCAATTGTACCCATAGCATTAATCGGCACTCATGATTTATTTTGGAGAAAAAAGTTAACAATTCGGGTAGGTGAACCTTTGTATTTTCCTGCAACTTCTCGGCCAAAGCGTCAGGAAATAGATGTAGCTTTGGAAACTTTGGAACAAGCAATAAGGGATTTGTTACCTACAGATTATCATGAACCGGAGGGGATAAAGTTGTTACAAGGTTTTTTGAATCGGATGTTGTGGTAAGAGGATTTTTTTCTTATTTTCTCACGCAGAGAGGAAGAAAAATGAAATAAGTACCCAAATTGGTATAGTCTATTCCTAAATTTAAAAATCCTTAACCGAAGTTATTTAAAATGCAAATAGACTTTCACCACGGTGTTACCTACGTAGTGGCACGACTAGCGGGTTTTAAACATGAAGATGCTAGTATTATCGCTTACTGCGCCCAATATGTAGATGATGCCATTAATGGCGGTATGATTAGATTTGATAATGGGGCAATGTTTACCCGCATCAGTTCAGCGCATAAGATGTTAGATTATCGCAACTTTCAAGAATTAGCAAATTATCATGTGTGGATACCTTTTCATTTTTTACCAGGAAATGGGGGTAAAAAAGCAGGTGAGAACCCGGAAGGAAAGTTTATTGAAAAGTTAATTTGTCGTCCTAATAGTGATGTTGCACAGCAGATGGTAAGGGAGTGTATTCAATGTCGTCAAACTGCTTATAGTTTACATCGTTTAGGGATTACAATGCACGTTTATGTTGATACTTGGGCGCATCAAGGTTTTGCAGGGGTGAACCATCGAGTTAATGAAGCGAAAAAATTACTTGATGAATATGACAAACCTGATAAAAATTTAATGGATAGATTGAAAAATTATTTTGTTAGTGAAGCTTTACCTTTAGGACATGGTGCGGTTTTAAGTCATCCTGATAAACCTTATTTACGTTGGGGTTATATTAATGGTAGAGGTGAGAAAATTAGACGCAATAATCCTGAAGATTTTTTAGCGGCTGCTGATAATATGTGTAAGGCTATGCAGCGTTATTTATTAGGTGATGCTGATGCTATTGTACCAGGTTTACCGGAAGCAGATAAAAGTTTAATTGCTTGGATGTTAGAAAATATTAAAGATAAAAATGGTCATGCACGTCATCACAAATGGTTAGATGCTATTTCTCAAGGTAAATTTAGTTTTGGAGATGCTAATGTAGACTATATTCCTAAAGGTCAAGGGTCTTGGAAATATCAAGCTTTACGAACTGAAAAAGCAGTTGATAAGGATAATGAAATTTTCCACTATCATCCTAGTTTTTTAGTCAGTAATTGGAAATTATTTCACGACGCTTTACAAGCACATCAATTTTATATTATTCATGATTTATTACCTAAATATGGAATTTGTGTAGCTTGATTTAGGTGAATTTTAGACCCCAACTTCTGGTTTTATATTGTGAAAAAGTCGGGAACATTTGCATTTTAAAATATGGATTAAATTAATATCCCAACTAACCAACAGCAAAATTTGTATAGGGTCGAATTTTGGGATGACGGAAACCAAGTACAATATCTTGCTTGGGAACACCTGCTTCCATTAATTCATTAGCAATTCCTTCTTCAGTATCATCATATTGAATCCAAATTTTACTATCAATTAAGTCTATGTGAATAGGTGTAGTGTGTAAATATTTATCGTTATTCCAACCAATATCTAATACCAAATAACGTCCTCTCTCATCATCAAATAAAACTTGAGATTCATAACCATCGGGTATAGAAGCTCGATATTCGGCATTTTCTGTAAGAATTTTTTTGATAATTTCTTGATAGCTTAATTTGGTATCCATTTTACTATCTCCTCAATTATATCATCAAATACAATTAATTTGATAATCTTGTTCTTGATTAAAATCTGTCCTAGTTCTATTGTAAACAATTATGGTAGATATCACGTCTTGACATACTCAATTTATTGGATAATGTTGAAAAAACTAACCTTGCAACAATCCTTTAAAGAAATAAATCATGTTCATAAAAATCATTTCTATCCACAGCATGACGTGATCCAACCATGCTAAAATTTGCTCTAATGGGTGTTTTTCATACCCGATAAATGTAGCAGTTGTTTCTATCCAGTCGGGTTTTAATTTATGTTGTTTTTGTTGTTGTTTTTGTTGTTGTTTTTCCGCTTCTCTTGCATTTGCAAAACTAGATTCAGGTGTTGATGATACAGATTTTTTGTTTTTAAAAACCTTCCTTTCCTTTGTATTGAATACTTCTTGATTTTTGTCTTCTGTGGTGTTAGCCTTGATTTCTGCTGTGATTTCCAAATTACCAAATAAATCACCCCAAGTTAACCAAGAATCTCCGGTTAACTCAGATGTTTGAATTTGCCGAGTATCAATAAATGTGTTAACAGTTTGGTGAGAAATTTTAATTTTATTAAATTTATAATCTTTTTCATCTTCCCTCAGTTGGGGAATTTTTCTACCTCCAAAAAAGTAATTAATTGCTGATTCTATTAAAGTGGGAATATTCAAACTTTGCTGTTCGCTGGTTAAATTATCAGCATTTACAGAAATTTCTCCCCTAGCTTCTACCTGTTCTTTCCCATAAATAAAGATATATAATTGAGTTTTGGCAACTTTAATAATTCCCTGACTTTGTTGTTTTACAGGCACAATTGCTTTAGCTTCTAATTTGGCTAAGACTGTATCTAAAAATGCTAAAATTTTACCAGGATAAGATTTGATTTCTAGGGTGTTTTGATTTTCGGTAACATTTGTTATACTAGAATCTGAACTATTAGTTAATTTGTTTAAAATCCGGTCAATTTCTGGTAATAAATTCTGCTCTTTTTGGGCTGCTACTAATTGTAAAACTTGGGAATATTCAGCAATTTCTTGATTAATTGTATCATTTAATTTTCTTTGTTGGGATATTGTCAAAACATCAAAAACTTTGTTATTGTCGCTGACAAGTACCAAATCTCTAGTTTCTAATTTGACGGCAATTCCCTGTACAGTGGGTATATGATGCTGTAAAGTATTTTCTGATGGTAATTTCGGAGCTTTTTGAGTTTGCAACCACCCAAAACTATGAGTAATTTTTTCCCAGGTTCTACCCAAAAAACCTGAAGATTTGACATTTTGTAAAGTTTCTGATTCAGCAGCGGCAGCAGATGGTAAATTTTTAACTAATTCTATGACGTTCTGAATAGGCGTGTCTGCTGGTGGGGGAGTATAAGATTTTAAGTATGTTTGGGTGGTCTTAGCTGAAGTTTGTAATTTCTTTCCTGGTTGTTTATCAGGCTGCAATGCTTGATACAACGGATAAAGTAACGCCTCTACACTCCATTTTGTAGCAACTTGTAAGTTACGGATGGTACTTTCTAATTTTTGACTCAACCGCCGAGATTGCTGATTGAAGAAGTTAAATACTTTACTTTGATAAGGACGAGATGAACTGGAGGACATGATATCAATATAATTAGGCTGTAATTAGGCTGAGTTTTGATTAATTTTGCCGATTCCTGTGAAATGTGATTGCTCGTAAAATGTGATTGAGATTTAGTTAGTGATATAATCATAACTGAAAATAAATTCAGATGAGTTTAATTTTGACAATCTCAATTTATGTTTAAGTTCTGAGCGTGGTTTTCTCTTGTGAATTTTCATTGTTGATTTTCTCTAACTTTTCATTTTACTCCTATGGATACTACATCTATATCAAAGACTGTTGAAAATTTACGCTCTTTATGTCAAATTAATATCCTTTCTTCTTGGGTTTATCAGCAAGGTAATTTAGAAGTTAATGAGTTAGAAGTTAATGAGGTAGTAAATTCTGATCTATCTGACTGGCAATCTGTTAAGATAAATCAGAGAAATCAGGTTGTTTGGGATGGGGGAAAACAGGTTCTTTGGTTAGCGCAAAGGTTCACTGTTCCTGAAAGTTTGCAAGGTTATCCTTTATCTGGTTTGTCTTTGCGGTTGTCTTTGCTTTGGTGGGCTGATGCGGTTGAGGTTTATGTTAATGGTAATCTGGTTTTAATTGGGGATTTATTTGATTGTTCCCCACGGGTGCTTTTAAGTCAAGGGGTAAAACCGGGTGATGCGTTTTTTGTTTGTTTGCGGTTGGTGAGTCCTGGTCATTGTGATGGTGCTTTGGTGCGATCGCTTTTAATTTTTGAAGGTTTGGGTTACAATGATTTAGATCCGGGTATTGTGGCTGATGAGTTGGCTATTACTCAAGTTCTTTTGGAAAGGTTTTCACCGCAGGGTTTAGCTGGTTTGGTTGCGGGGGTTGATGAGGTAACGAACCGCAAAGGCGCAAAGAACGCAGAGGAAGAGAGGGAAGAAGAAGATTGGAAGAATGTTGTTTTTAGCCTACGTCAGCTTTTACTTCAATCCAAAATCCAAAATCTAAAATCTAAAATATATTTGTTGGGTCATGCTCATTTAGATTTAGCATGGTTATGGCCTGTTTCAGAAACTTGGAACGCTGCACAAAATACTTTTGAGTCGGTTTTAAGGTTACAATCAGATTTTTCTGAGTTGATATTCTGTCATTCTACTCCTGCTCTGTATGCTTGGGTTGAGGAAAATCGTCCTCTGTTATTTCGGGAGATTCAAAGTCAGGTAAAATCTGGAAGGTGGGAGGTTTTGGGGGGTTTCTGGGTTGAACCAGATTTAAATTTGATCTCTGGTGAGTCTATTGTTAGACAATTATTATATGGTCAGCGTTATTTTTTGCAGAAGTTTGGAAAAATATCTCCCATAGTTTGGGTTCCTGATACTTTTGGTTTTTGTGCAACTTTACCACAGTTTTTGGTAAATGCAGGGGTTGAGTTTTTTGTTACTCAAAAGCTACGCTGGAATGATACTACTAAATTTGATTATGGTTTATTTTGGTGGCGATCGCCAGATGGTAGTCAAATATTAAGTTATATGTCTGCTCTCATCGGGGAAACTATTGATCCGGTTAAGATGACTCAATATCTGTGTGAGTGGCAAACTCAAACGGGTTTAAATGATGCGCTTTGGCTTCCTGGTGTCGGTGATCATGGTGGTGGTCCTACTCGTGATATGCTAGAAGTAGCACGACGCTGGGAACATTCCCCCATTTTACCCAAGTTACAATTTTCCACCGCCGAAAATTATCTACAACATATAAAATCGGAATCAGAAAATCTTCCTGAAAATTTACCAATATGGGAAGATGAGTTATATTTGGAATTTCATCGCGGATGTTATACGACTCACGCAGATCAAAAACGCTACAATCGTAAATCTGAACATCTATTATATCAAGCTGAGTTATTCGCAACTCTGGCAACTTCTATATATGGTTGTGAATATCCGAAAATGGAAATAGAAACTTCTTGGAAAAAAGTTCTGTTTAACCAGTTTCACGATATTTTACCCGGTTCTTCTATTACCCAAGTTTATCACGATGCGTTACCGGAGTGGGAAGAAGTTCAACAAGTGGGAAATAAAATATTAGATGATGCTTTAAGAGCGATCGCATCTCACATTACTTTACCACAACCACCCGAACCTAATACTATTCCTATAATAATTTTTAACTCTCTCAACTGGGAGCGATCGGAAGTTGTTAGTTTAAACTTACCTGAAAATAACCAAACTTGGAAAATTTACGACTTTCAAGGAAATGAACTTCCATCCCAAAAAAGCGCAAACTCTTTATTATTTCTCGCAACCCTCCCATCCATAGGATATCAAATTTATTGGCTTTCTCCCACATCGAAAAAATCAAACATCGTAAAAAATGAACTTCCCCAAAATTGGACTTTAGAAAATGAATATCTCCAAGTAAAAATTAACCCTCAAACTGGAGATATAGACAGCATCTTTGATAAAAACCAACAACGTGAAATATTAAACGGTGCAGGAAACCAACTCCAAGCTTTTCAAGATAGTGGACAATATTGGGACGCTTGGAATATTGATCCAAATTATAGCACCAAACCCCTAAACCCAAGCGAATTACTATCAATTCAATGGTTAGAACATGGAGAAATTCAACAAAATTTACAAGTGATTCGTAAAATCGGTAAATCTGAATTTACCCAAAATTACATCTTACAAAAAAATACCCCAATTCTTAAAATTAAGAATACTGTAAATTGGCAAGAAAATCAAGTATTAGTTAAAACCAGCTTCCCTTTAAATTTTACCACCGAAACTGCAACTTATGAAATCCCCTGTGGAGTCATTAACCGCCCCACCAACCCCCAAACCCCGGCAGAACAAGCAAAATGGGAAGTACCTGCTTTACAATGGGCTGATTTAACCTCAGAAACAGATAGCGGAAAATACGGTTTTAGCTTACTCAATGATTGTAAATATGGATACGATGTTAAACCCAATCAAATCCGCCTGACATTATTAAGAAGTCCCAACTGGCCAGACCCAGAAACAGATAGAGGAATACACGAATTTACCTATAGTTTATATCCTCATCTTGGCAGTTGGCAAGAAGCGGAAACAGTGAAAAAAGGATATGAATTAAATATACCATTAAATGTGTTGATAAATCCAGAAATCAAAAAATCTGCATCTGGTATTTTACCGAATCAAAGTTTTATCAAATTAGCAGATAATAATTTAATTATCACAGCTTTTAAAGTCAGTGAAGATGATAGTAAAAAAATCATTTTGCGTTTTTATGAATGTCATGGAGAAACAGTAGAGTTAGGTTTAGAAAGTGAATATTTTAGGTTAGGGGAAGCGGTTGATTTATTAGAAAGAAAGGTAAATGAGGAAGTTGGAAAAATCGCACCTTGGAAAATAGGAAGTTGTGAAATTAGTGTCTGAATCAGGATTTTCAGGATGGTAATTTTTAGATGGTTTGTTTGTGTTTAAAGTTGTATTTGTCTGAATCAGGATATCCAGGATTTGAGGATGTTCAGGATGTGATTTATAGATTGTTTTTTGGTGTTTAAAGTTGTATTTGTCTGAATCAGGATATCCATGATTAAAGGATTTACAGGATATAATTTTTAAATGGTTTACATTATTCAAAAACCATTCATGATTTTATAGTGTAATCTCAGTATATACTTTACGTTCTGCTTTTATTTTCCTGGCTGGAAGGAAAATTGAAAAGATAATGATAAAGTTCTCGAAATAAAGGACATTTTCTTTGTACTTCATCAGGTCTTATTCCTAATAACAGTAAAGGAGTGTGATAACCTTTAGAAAATCGTGTCACACTACTATCAAATTCTGCCAAAGTGCTGGACTCTACTAATGCTTCTGATAGTTTATCTTGACAACAATCTCTGTCATTATCATATTTACTAAAAGATTCAGGGGTATCAAAGGGAATATTTTTTTGGGTACTTAACCACCAACGCATTTTTTCATGTCTACCGCGAAAATCTGAACTCTTAGCTATGGTATTATCCCAATCAGCAATAATCCAAGATTCTATTTCCGGTGCAGCAAAACCAACAAACTTTGGTATTTCTTCGGTGTCAGGTATTTCAGAGATTGCTGCTAAAAATCTTTCCCTTTGTTCAAGGTGATTTCGACAATCTAAATCATCAAACACTAAAATAAAATCACATTTATTGGGTTCATTTTTTAAAGCAATGGGTAATTCTTGATTTATTTGAGCAATTAAACTTTTACCTGTTCTACCATAACCAACTGATTTACCGGGTTTAGGTCCTGGTTTTATACGTGCTGGTGTTTTGCGGACAAATGTACAACCAGGAAAATTTTTTTGTAAAAATTTAATTAATCCTCCTTCATCCCTTTTATCCTTATTCCTAATCCCAATTTCAGCTTCTCCCCCACCAGAAAATACCCAAATTACCACGGCCATCCTCCCACAGTCGGATCACCAACCCGGTATAAATCACCGAGTTCCCAACCTTCTTCTAATTTATCATTCAGCATTTCCTGATTAAGTCTTTTCATTGAAAAGTGGGTTTGATTTTCAGAATAAAAACAATACACATTTTCTAAACAATCTGTAAAATTATCCAATAAATCAGGACTATGTGTGGTAATAATAATTTGTGTTTTTCTAGCAGCTTGTTTAATCCATTCTGCTAAAATTGGCATCCAGGAAACGTGCAAACCTAACTCTGGTTCATCAATAACTAATAATGTAGGAAGTAAAGGAGAGTGTAAAATAGTCGCCCAACACAACATTCTCACAGTTCCATCAGACATTTCAGTTAAATAAAACGGTTCTATATTTTTACTATCCTCAAAATACCATCCCACCGTTAAATATAACCTGCCCAATTGAATAGAACGCAGACGACGAGTTTTAGGTAAAATAGCCCTCATAGCTTGATTAATGCTATCTTCAAAGTCTATATTTTCTTGAATTAAATTATTTAAAACCAAAGGTAAATTATCCCCAGAAGCAGATAAATAAATATCACTTCCTCCTATTTTGTTTTCTGACTTTCTAATTTGGTTCAAGTCCATATTATTGGCGTTATAAAATTGCCATTTAGAAATAGATTCTATTAAATCTCTTCTGGTTTTATACGCAGGTGTCTTTTCCGGTGAATATTCACTATCTTCAAGCAACCTTGGTAGTATAGTCAAACCTAAAGAATTAGTAGGTATGTTATTTAACCTTTCAAACCGTGATGTAGAATTTTGTCTTGATGAATCATAAACTGAAACAACCCCTTTACCAACTTCTTGATCATGAAATTTATAATAATAAAAAGGTTGTGATTCCGATTTGCTTAAACTTTGACCACTGAATAAAAACTCTTGTGAAATAATTACTTTATGTTTATCTCTGTCCACAAAAAGGTTGATAGTTAGCATTGTGCTTTTTTCAGGCTGTGTATCATTTTGTGATTTTTGAGAAAAACAATATCTAAAATTAATTACAGCAGGACTTTCTACACGATTATCTAAAATTCTATCAGCCCCAATTTTGGTAACAGCATCTTCAAAACTACTCACACCACGACTTTCATCAGGAATAGTAGTTAAACAGTCCTTTAAAAATTTTAAACAACTAATAAAATTACTCTTACCTGAACCATTAGAACCGATAAAAATATTCAAATTATCTAACTCTACAGGATGCGGTAAAGACAGATTTTTATAATTCTTATTTTCAATAAACTGTAAAATAGGTTGATTCATAAATGTTTACCTGTATAGATAAGTCGGGGATCTTAATTTTAACTTCCCCAAGGGTGGGCATAGCCCACCATTATACCAAACTAATCACGCTTTTAATCTTCGTGATCCTCAAAAGGATCAGCTAATTCCCTGCTTGGTGGACCAAAGGATGTGTAAATTGCCATACCAGTAATAGCAATCAGGATGGCAGAAAAAGAAACACCAAGCACTAAACCAGGTTCTAAGTCCATAAATTTAGAGTTATATTATGAGCGTTATCTTCTAGAATATTACAAAACTTAACGTAAATACTATATTCTCCATTCATTAAAGTCAGGTAAACCGCCCTACCCTGATAGTGGTATTATCGTCATAGTCAGAATCATCCCAAACGTAAGGTTAAAATCCTGCTGAAATATTGCAGCACCCTACAGAGGGGAATAAAAAAAATAAAAAAAGTTTTGGCAACTGATCTTAGGTGAACTATGGCACAACGGACTAAATTGGGAGATATCCTCAGACCCTTAAACGCTGAATATGGTAAAGTATCCCCCGGTTGGGGAACAACACCTTTAATGGGTGTTTTTATGGGTTTGTTTTTCGTATTCTTGCTCATTATTCTGCAAGTTTACAACAAGTCTCTGTTAATTCAAGACGTACTTGTTGATTGGCGCAGTTTAGGCGGCTAATTGCTACACAGCTATTATAACTTGGATACAAGTTAATATAGACCCGGCCTGTCCGGGTTTTTCAGTTAATAGGGAACAGGGAACTCTTAACAGGAAACGGATAAAGAATTTTTCTCCCAGTCCCCAGTCCCCAGTCCCCAGTCCCCAGTCCCCAGTCACCTGATATATTTGAAGATGAGCTAAAGGAAAAAAAATAATGAATATATTTGGTATTGGTTTGCCAGAAATGGCTGTAATTATGGTAGTAGCTTTATTAATCTTTGGTCCTAAGAAACTACCAGAAATCGGTCGTAGTTTGGGTAAAACCATTCGCAGTTTCCAAGATGCTTCTAATGAGTTTCAAAACGAATTTAAGAAAGAAGCGGAAAAACTAGACCAACCTGTAAAAACCACTGCTGAACTCGAACCTAAACAAATAGAATCTACTAAACAGGATAATTCTGTCTAAAATTCTCCAAATTTCAGATTTATCCTCTAAATTAACCCAAAATCCAAAAATCGGATGACAGAAGCTGTTAAGCAACCTGCTTTGGTTATTCCCCAGTTAATAGTCGGGTTGGGGAATCCAGAGCCTAAGTATGATCAAACACGCCATAATATTGGTTTTGCGGCTATTGATGCTCTTGCCCACGCTTGGCAATTTTCTTTAACCGAAAATCGTAAGTTTCAAGGACATTTTGCAGAAGGTTTAGCACCTGGAGGCGGTAAAATTCGGCTTTTAAAACCGCTAACTTACATGAACCGTTCCGGGCAATCAGTCCAAGCGGTAACAAGTTGGTATAAAATACCTCCTGAATCTGTGTTAGTCATTTATGATGATATGGATTTACCATTAGGAAAAACTCGCCTGCGTTTATCTGGTTCAGCAGGTGGACATAATGGGATGAAGAGTATTATTTCCCATTTAAATAGTCAAAACTTCCCCCGCTTACGCATCGGTATTGGTAAACCCAAAGGTGCAGCAAATGATGATAATGCTGACACGGTTTCTCATGTTTTGGGAAAGTTCTCTGCTACAGAATCAAAATTAATGAATGTGGTTTTAGACTTTGTGGTTGAGTGTGCAGAACTCACCTTAAAGCAAGGTGTAGAAAAAGCCATGAACCGTTGTAATAGCTGGAGTGCTGAGGGATAGGAGTTAGGAGTCAGGAGTCAGAAAGTAAATATTTATCCCCAATCACCAATCACCAATCACCAATCACCAATCACCAGTCACCAGTCACCAGTCACCAATCACCATTTTTGTTAGATGGAAAGCGATTTCCGCTAACTCCATCTAAGCAAGACAAAAGGCTTACGCACTAAGTTCCACCAATAAAATTACACCCCATCAGGGGTGTGTCGCAGCTTCCTGAATTATTTTAAGAACATGGTAAAGGTATTGTGCTTGATTTATAAGGATATCTCAAGCAATCCATTACTAAACCGAATAGGTTTATTTAAAACGGCGTTTCCGTCTAGCTGCGACTGCTTTACGTTTGCGCTTTTCCAGGGGGGTTTCAAAGTGACGATGATACTTTACGTCAGCCAAAATTCCAGCTTTGGAAACCTGGCGTTTAAACCGACGCAGGGCTGAATCTATTCCTTCGTTTTCTCCTAGAACCACTTGGGTCATTCTGGGTCTTTCCTCAATTTGTCAATTATCTCCATTGTAATATTAGCCGCAAACTTAGCAAAACTATATAGTGTCAAACGAGTTTGATCTTATTTTGGAATTAACTATCTTGCCCATTTAAGCTGATTCATAAATATTTTAAAATAATTAAAATTAATTAAAATTTTTACATCCTTAACTTGTAATTAAAACATAATTTAACAAAAATTAAGAAATAAATAACTTTCAATTAACCTTTTGCCGTGACTTCTCTTAACAATTACCCGTTTAAATGAGATCAAAATATATCTCAAACACTGAACTACTTATTCAGAGGTTTTATGGCTGGTAATCACGTCATTTTCATGCACCCGGATGGAACAAGTCCATCTCACTTTGCTTTTGCACGGTTTGTAGACAAAGGACCCGACGGACGTTTGAATTGGGACAAACTCAGCCATGCTGGTGTTTATCTGGGACACATGGAAGACCAGTTAGGTGGAACATCTAACGCTGGTGCTGTGACTCACGCTACAGGTGTTAAAGTTTACGCTGAATCCTTTGGCTTTGAACTGAATAATTTACCAATTACTTCTCTTTCAGGAACTAATAAAACCATTGTTGAAGAAGCCAGAGATGCAGGAAAAGTTACTGCTTTAGTGCAATCTGGAGCGATCTATGAGCCTGGTACAGCTGCTTTTGTTGCTAAGACACAAGAAATTGTTAACCCTGATGGCACTCGCACTGTACCCCGCGCTCAAAATGCGGCAATTGCCGAACAGGTGATCAGGTCAGGCGTTAACTTCATCATGGGTGGTGGTGAACTTAACTTATTACCAGTGGGTACTAATGGTTTCCATGGTACTGCTGCCGAACTGGATGCTATTAGCACAAATTCTTTACAACGCCCCACGCAAAACCTGATCCAACTAGCTCAAAGCTTGGGTTATGTAGTTGTTTATACAGCAAATCAACTCAAATCCCTACTTGATTTACCTACAGCCCCAACAAAAGTGTTAGGTGTATTTGCACCTGTTCACACTTTTAACGATCGCCCAGAGGAAGTTTTAGCTGGACAGAGTTTACCTCTGTATCGGCAAACAGCCCCAACTATTGCTGAAATGTTGGATGTCACCCAGAAGTTGATGGAAAGACACCCCAACTTTAACAATGGTTCAATTACTATCGTAGAGGAAGAAGGTAGTGATAACTTCGGTAATGCCAACAATGCGGCTGGAACTTTAGAAGGTTTACGTCGTACAGATGCAGCCATTGGTGTAGCATTAGATTTCATCGAAAGACATCCTAACACCTTGATGTTGACGGCTGCTGATAGTGATGCTGGTGGTTTACAAGTAATAGACCGCACTGGTGCAACCGTAGGTACTGTTAATAATAACCCCACTACATCAAACCGCAACGTACCCTTAGATGGACAAACCGGTGCTAACACTGCGCCTTTCGTGGCTGCACCTGATGCAGATGGTGATGTGTTCAAGTTTGGTGTTGGTTGGTCAGGTACACCAGATTTTTCTGGTTCTATTGTTTCTAAAGCGCATGGTTTAAATGCAGATAAATTACCTGCAACTTTAGACAATACCAAAATTTATGAGTTGATGTATGAGACGCTGTTCAACGTTCAACTACCATCTCGTAATCCTGACCCCACACCAGCACCCAAAGCGACTCGACAGACGGGAAATGTAATTTTCATTCACCCGGATGGTACAAGTCCCTCTCACTTCATGGCACTTCGAGGTATTTAATGAATCCTTTGGTTTAAAAGAGGATAACACAACTATTACACCTGCTTCTGGTAAAGTTGGCTATACAATTTTAGAAGAAGCGATCGCTGCTGGTAAAGCAACAGCCCTCATTCAATCAGGTCACATTGGTGAACCTGGAACCGCCGCCTTTGCTGCTGCGACTACAAACCGCGTGGGCAATAACACCCGCGCCCGTGATAAAACTGCCGAAATTGCTGAACAGGTAATTCGTTCTGGCACTCAGATCATCATGGCAGGTGGTGAAGTTTACCTACTGCCCAAAGGTACTACAGGTTTCCACGTTACCGCCGCAATTGATGCTGCTTTCGCTGATGCCGAAGATCGTCCCACCACTAACCTGATTGATTTAGCAAAGTCCTTGGGCTATACTGTGGTCTACACAGAAGAGCAAATGAACACTGCCGTAGCAAGTGCTACTGCTTCCACAAAGTTACTCGGAGTTTTTGCTGCTAACCACACCTTTGACGATCGCCGGGAAGAACAATTAGGATTAAACACTGCTAATCCCTTACCTCTCTACCTAAACACTGCGCCTACAGTTGCAGAGATGCTAGAGGCATCTTTAAAAATTCTCAGCCAAGATCCTGAGGGTTTCTTTGTAGTTATTGAAGAAGAAGGTACGGATAACTTCGCTAATAACAACAATGCTGTAGGTACTGTGGAAGCACTACGGCGGGCTGATGCAGCTATTGGTGTGGCAATGAATTATGTTAATACCAAAGATCCAAATACTTTAGTATTTCCGGTGGTGCAGGTGCGGATGAGTTCTGGATCGCTGATGCTGAATTACCTGATACTGCTAATACTATCCTTGACTTCCAAAGGGGTGTAGATGTCATTGGTGTTGGGGGTATTTCCTCAGCTACTTTGACTCTCAATGTTGTCAATGGTAATACGGAAGTTGGTTTACTTGGTAAAACTGTTGCTGTTGTTAATGGTGTGATTGGTTTGAATGTAAATACAGATTTTGCGTTTGTGTCTTAATTTTTTGGAAGAAACGAATCCCAAAGATGCAGATAACGCAGAGGAATAAGTGTTAGTATTTATGAACCGGGAAGAAGATTTATTTTTATCTTCTCCTGGTTTTTTGTTTTGATATTTAAAGCAGATAGATGAAAGCAGATAAATGTGGAACAGGCTTCTAGCCTGTTGATGGGCAAGACTTGTACTGAGTTTATCGAAGTATGCCCATCCCACATTTTATATTTAATTACAACCAGCTAGTTATCAATCTCTGTGTCTTCTGCGCCTGGAGTGGTTCGTTATTCATTATCTATTTCAATTGTTAATGCCAACTGATATAATTTATTCCGAGAAATTGATATTTCTTTTGCTAATTGTCTACTTGCTTGAGAACGAGAAGCACCTTGTTTCATCATTGCTAATAGTTCGGCTTTTAATTCTGCTTCTGTAATTTGTGGTTTGCTGGGTTCTATTCCTGCCACTAACAGGGTATATTCTCCTTGGGGTTCTTTTTGTTGATAATGGGCGATCGCCTCTGCTATTGTTCCTCGCCAAAATTCTTCATATAATTTAGTTAATTCTCTAGCTATTACTATCTGGCGATCGCTCCCTAATATATCTCCTAAATCTTTTAATGTCTCCCGCAACCGATGGGGAGATTCATAAAATACTAATGTCCTGGTTTCTATTAACAAAGATTCTAAATATTCCCTTCTTTGTTGACTTTTTGCAGGTAAAAATCCATCAAATATAAACCGATTTGTGGGTAAACCAGAAGCACTTAAAGCGGTAATGGCAGCAGTCGCACTGGGAATAGGAACAACATCAATTTCTGCATCTACACAAGCTTTAATTAACTCATATCCCGGATCAGAAATTCCTGGCATTCCCGCATCACTAACTAATGCGATCGCTTTTCCATATTTTAAAGATTCTAATATTTCAGGAATGCGACTATTACGGTTATGTTCATGATAACTCATTTGGGGTGTTTTAATTTGAAAATGTTGCAGCAATTTTCCTGTATGTCTGGTATCTTCAGCCGCAATCATATCTACAGATTGTAATATTCTCACCGCCCGAAAAGTCATATCTTCGAGATTTCCAATCGGTGTCCCAACAATGTATAATGTTCCTGGTTTGGGTTCAGTTGCCATAATTATTATTTTCTAGAAGACAACAGGTAGAAGGCTGTTTTTGTGTAAGCATTCAGCTGTCAGCTATCAGCAAACAACTAAAAAAAATCAATAAAATTTTGCTTATTTGATAACAAACCTTATAGCTGAAAGCTGATGACTGATTACTGATAGCTGAATGCTTGCTTAATTATTAATAAACTTCTCAAAAATTTCCCCAAAATCTTTTCTCACATAAGTTTCATGGGCATATTTTAACCAATTAAAAGCATACCAGTTAATAGCCTTAAACTGTTCTTCTGAAGTGGAAATATTAGTTGCTCTACCTACTGTACTAGAAGCAGTATTTAAGCTAGTTTGAGCATATTGGTAATAAACTCCATTTTCTTTTTGAATGGAAGAAATTTTTACCAATGCTTTGTATAAATCTTTTAAGGGAGCAATAAAATTTTTTGCCACATCAATAGAATAGGATTTATCCCCCATAACAAACTTAATTTCAATATCTAAATCTACCGTTCCTGCGGTTTCTAACCTTACATCTCTAATGATATTTTGACTGTAGCTATAACGATTTAGTAACCGTTTTTTGCTCATGGCAGAACTACCATCAAGATGGATTAATGCTAAATTTGTAAAACAGTATTCATCAGTTTTTGATTTAATCAAAAAGTAGATTTTTTCCCCTTCTTCGTGCATTACGTAATCATCACTATCAACCTTATTATAATCTTCTGGTTTAATCACAGCACCAATATCACTTAAACCCAGTGCGTCCATTGCCATGTTCTTAAACATAATTTCTGTTTCTCCTGTATAATTTTCCAATCACCAATCACCAATCACCAATGACTAAATCAGCTTTATTTGTCGGTTTAATTACTTTAGATTTAATTTACCTTGCCCAATCACCACCCCAGAACAATCAAAAATTAGTTGCTAATGATTATACTGTAGCAGCAGGTGGACCAGCAACCAACGCATCTGTTACATTTAGTTACTTGGGTAATAAATCTCAACTTTTAGGTGTTCTGGGTTCTCATTCCATGACACAATTAATTACTACAGATTTAGCAAATTACCAAGTAAGAATAATTGACTTAGATCCTAATAAACAAACATCCCCACCAGTATCTTCAATCATTGTCACCCAAGGTACAGGAGAAAGAGCAGTAATTTCTATAAATGCCGTAAAAACCCAAGCTGATATTAACTCTATTCCTGATGATATATTAGATAATATTGATATTATTTTAATTGATGGACATCAAATGGCAGTAAGTAAAATAATTGCCGAAACAGCGAAAAATAAAAATAAAAATAAAAATAAAAATATTCCTGTTGTTATTGATGGAGGAAGTTGGAAAGCGGGTTTTGAAGAAATTTTACCTTTTGTAGATTATGCTATTTGTTCGGCTAACTTTTATCCTCCCAAGTGCAAAAATCAAGCAGATATTTTTAATTATTTGCAAGGTTTTAACATCCCTTACATTGCCATTACTCATGGAGAAAAACCCATAGAATATTTAAGTAATAAAGAAAAAGGGTTGATCAATGTTCCCAAAATTAAAACCATTGATACATTAGGCGCGGGTGATATTTTTCATGGTGCTTTTTGTCATTATATCCTACAAAATAACTTTCCTCAATCCTTGGAATTAGCAAGTAATATTGCTGCGGAAGCTTGTAAATATTTTGGTTCACGTCGTTGGATGAAAAAATTATCAATTGTCAATTGTCAATTATCAATTGATCAGTAGGGTAGACATCTTGACTACCCCACAAGAATTTTTGATTAAATACTTCTAATCATTAATTGATAATAAACCAGGAGGAGGAGTAATTTCAATCCGCCGATTTTCCAAATCAACAACAGGAACAATTTCCATCACAAAAGGAATTAAAACAGTTTTTCCAGCTTTTTTTTCATCAAAAGCAGGATCAAACTTCACCTCTAATAAATCATGACCAGAAGGTAATAAATCTACAACTGTTCCGATTAAATCCCCAGATTCCTGCATGAAGACAGACAATCCTATTAAATCTATAACATGAAATTCCCCTTCTTCTAATTCAGGGCGATCGCTAATAGGGACAAACAACCGACAATCTCGCAGATTTTCCGCAGCAGTGCGATCGCTCACCCCTTCTAATTGAATCACATATAGATTCTTACCCTCAATATACCGCCCTTGTAACAACTCCACCGGTTGCGGTTCACACTCCCCTGGCCGCAACATCCAGCGAGTACCCGCCTCCTCAAACCGTTCCGGGAAATCAGTATTAGGATAAACCCGCACCTCCCCACCTAAACCTTGAGGTGCAACAATTTTACCAATCTCGATCCAGTCATCAAGATCGGGGACTGGGGACTGGGGACTGGGGACTGGTGACTGGGGACTGGTGACTGGTGACTGGGGACTGGGAACTGGGAAAGATTTTATACTTTTGTCTCCCTTTCCCTTCCTTCTCTTCTCTTTCTTCTTCGTGTCCTTCGTGTCTTCGTGGTTCATTCCTCTTACACACTCACCGCTTCACGTTGATAAACCTGTTCTGCTACCTTAGCCAAACGCTGCATACCGATAGTAATTTCCTCATCACTACCAGTCAAACTGATACGCAGACATTGATGTTTGTGTTCCCATTCATCTTTTAAACCAGGGAAGAAACCACTACCAGGAACAATAATCACACCCACTTTCTTTAATTCCTGGTAAAATTCCCAGTCAGTCATCGGTAAATCTTGCAGCCACAACCAGCCAAAAATTGCACCTTCACCCCGATGTAAGAACCAAGGTAAATTTTTAGGCATAGCTGCTTCCAATGTACTTTCTAATACATCAAATTTATTCTTGTAGAAAGGTCTAATCACATTTTCCGCAATATCCGCTAATGCACCTGATTCTATCGCACGAGCAGCGATCGCCTGACCATATCTAGAAGAATGTATCCCTGCATTAGTTTGGAAACACTCTAAAGCTTGCAGCAGTTTTTCATCACCGATAGCTACCCCCAGTCTTTCCCCTGGTAAACCTGCCTTGGATAAACTCATACAATGAAGAATGTTATCACCAAATACAGGTTTCATCTCTGTAAAATTTAACGCTGGGAAAGGAGGCGCATAAGCTGAGTCTATCAAAACTGGTACATTGTAAGGTGCAGCTAAAGCGGCGATTTTCTCAACCTCATCATTAGTTAAAACGTTACCTGTAGGGTTGCAAGGACGGGAGAAAATCACACAACCAGTATTTTCATTAATAGAAAGTTGGCTAAAATCAGGACGATATTTAAAACGATGATTGGCGCTGTCAATATCTAAAGTAGGTTTATAAGCAATTAACGCTTCTGGGCATAAACTCACCCCACCATAACCTGTATAATCTGGACTTAAAGGTAAAACAATTTCTTTTAAATCCCCATCATCAGTATAGCCACCGTAAGAGTTAGCAGCGTAGAAATAAATAGTTTGACTACCAGCAGTAACTAAAATATTCCGTTCTGTTAAATTTAAACCATAACGCTCGTTAAAATCCTTCACCATCACGGAAATGAAAGGTGCATAACCCTGAGAAGAACCGTAACGACAAACAACTTCACCATACTCAGAACTAGCTAATAAATCTGCGGTACAGTCACGCCATAACTGCTCAACCTCTGGTAAAATCAGGGGATTACCCGCACTCAAATTATACAATACCTGCCCCTGATTGGCTCGGAGTGTTTCATTAATATCTTTCATAATCGCTCTTACGCCAGTCAAGTTAGACATTTGAGTGCCGATTTTAGTAAGGGCAGGTTTCATCATGTTTGTTACAAAATAAAGGAATTGTTATTGAGATTTAGATTTTAACAAAATCTGCGAATCACCGTACCCGAAAATCATTGAAAAAACATTCAAAAATAATAACCCAAGTTGCTAGTTAGGAATAGGAGTCAGGAGTTAGAAGTAAACAATAAAACCCCAGTTTGTGAGACTGGGGGGTTTCTCTTGTAATCGGTACTAATGTACTATACGGTAATAGAGTTTGGCAAGCGATCGCTCAGAAAAAATCTTGAGTGAGTAGGTGACAGGTGACAGGTGACAGGTGACAGGTGACAGTAGTATTAACTTTAGATTAGATCAGTTAATTTAGGGGAGAAGTGAATAATGGAAGTGAAAGCAGCGATCGCTTACAGTGCAGGAAAACCACTAACCATTGAAACCGTGCAACTCCAAGGACCACAAGCGGGGGAAGTATTAGTAGAAATTAAAGCTAGTGGAGTTTGTCATACTGATGCTTATACCCTTTCTGGTGCAGATCCAGAAGGTTTATTTCCCGCTATTTTAGGTCATGAAGGTGCTGGTGTGGTTGTGGAAGTGGGGGAAGGTGTCAAAAGTGTTAAACCCGGAGATCATGTCATTCCTTTATACACTCCCGAATGTCGGCAGTGTGCATATTGTTTAAGCTTTAAAACCAACCTCTGTCAAGCTATTCGCGCTACCCAAGGACGGGGAGTGATGCCCGATGGTACGAGTAGATTTAGTATTGGTGGTGACATGATTCATCATTATATGGGTACTTCTACTTTTGCTAATTATACGGTGTTACCAGAAATTGCAGTTGCTAAAATTCGGGAAGATGCGCCTTTTGATAAAGTTTGTTATATCGGATGTGGTGTAACTACGGGCATAGGTGCAGTTATTAATACAGCTAAAGTTGAACCTGGTGCAAATGTCGTAGTTTTCGGTTTGGGGGGAATAGGTTTAAATGTGATCCAAGGGTCACAAATGGTTGGCGCGAATATGATTGTGGGTGTGGATATTAATCCCAATAAACGCGCCTTAGCTGAAAAATTTGGGATGACACATTTTGTTAATCCTAACGAAATTGAAGGTGATTTAGTTGCGTATTTAGTAGATTTAACTAAAGGTGGTGCTGACTATTCTTTTGAATGTATTGGTAATGTAAAAGTTATGCGTCAGGCTTTAGAATGTTGTCATAAAGGTTGGGGAGTAAGTGTTATTATTGGGGTAGCTGGTGCAGGTCAAGAAATTAGCACTCGTCCCTTTCAATTAGTAACTGGAAGAGTTTGGAAAGGTTCAGCTTTTGGCGGTGCAAGAGGGCGGACAGATGTACCGAAAATTGTAGATTGGTATATGGATGGAAAGATCAATATTGATGATTTAATTACTCATGTAATGCCCATTGAAAAAATTAATGATGCTTTTGATTTAATGCACAGAGGGGAATCAATAAGAAGTGTGGTGACATTTTAGGTAATGGGTAATTGGTGATTGGTAATTGGTAATTGGTAATTGGTAATTGGTAATTGGTAATTGGTAACAAATAATTACAGCCGTTTCCTAAGTTATGAGGTACAAGGCTAACAGGCAGGATGCCTGTTCCACAAGGGTTTTATGATTTCCGTTTGTACCTCACTAAAATGAAATATGCTGTATCTATGAACTTTCACCTGTCACCTGTCACCTGTCACCTGTCACCTGTCACCTATTCCATGATGTATATATTATAATTATTACAGTTCACCAGATTTTTGATTATGCAAATCCCTAAAATTCAACCAACCGCAGCAAACCTGAAAGATCATTTTCAAGATCATCTCTATGAAATTGACTTTTATCAATGGACTCAACAACAAGCTAACTTTCTACGACATCAACAATGGCATGATTTAGACTTATCAAATTTAATAGAGGAAATTGAATCTTTGGGTAGAAAGGAACGACAAGAATTAAGAAACCGTCTGAGTATTTTAATCGGACATTTATTAAAATGGGAATATCAACCAGGTAAACGCAGTCGCAGTTGGTTAGCAACAATTCGCATTCAAAGAAGGGATATCTTAAAATTATTAAATGAAAATCCTAGTTTAAAATCTCAACTAGAAATATTGAACAGTGAAGCTTATGAAAATGGTAGAGATTTAGCATCAGGAGAAACAAACTTACCATTTTCAACATTTCCAGAACAATGTAATTATAGTTTAGATGAAATTGTCAAAGATAGCTTTTTACCCGGTGAACCTGCAACCGATGATTTAATAAAATAAACTTTATTTGGTAATTGGTAATTGGTAATTGGTAATTGGTTTATTAACTTTCCCCTGACTCCTGACTCCTGACTCCTGACTCCTGACTCCTGACTCCTGACTCCTGACTCCTGACTCCTGACTCCTGACTCCTGACTCCTGACTCCTGACTCCTGACTCCTGACTCCTGACTCCTGACTC
>NZ_JACJPU010000036.1:0-56895 GCF_014696235.1 Sphaerospermopsis sp. FACHB-1194
CTTTCAACTGTGGTATCTGCTGTGGGATCTATTATTAGTGTCGCTGTACTTGAACCTGCTGCAAATGTAATGGTTTTTCCTGTTCCTGGTGTTGCACCTGTATAGTCTGTACTAGCTGCTGTTCCAGTGATGTTGTAGTTGACTGTTAATGCGTTGCTGGTGACACCAGTGCGGGTGAAGGTGTAAACCAGATTGGCTGTTCCATCTTCTGTTACACTGGCAGGAGATACAGCTAGGGTAATGGTGGGGAAATCATCATTGGTAATAGTTCCGGTGACTGCTGTGGTTGTACCAATGGTGTAACCGTCACCAGCAGTTAAGTTCAAAAGAACAGTTTCATCAGTTTCAACTGTGGTATCTGCTGTGGGATCTATTATTAGTGTCGCTGTACTTGAACCTGCTGCAAATGTAATGGTTTTTCCTGTTCCTGGTGTTGCACCTGTATAGTCTGTACTGTCTGCTGTTCCACCTACCGCATAGTTAACAGTCAGAGGATTGGTGGTAATTCCAGTTCTGGTGAAGGTGTAAACTAGGTTAGTTGTTCCATCTTCGTTGACGCTGCTAGGTGATACAGCTAGGGAGATTTTGGGTAAGTCATTCTCACTAATTTCAACAATGCCTCGGTGGGAATAATTATTGGAGAAATCAGCCCAAAGACCTGCTCCTCCCCAATTTATTCCCGCATAATCTTCAACATCGCCCGCGTTATTGGGCTCACCACTAATCCAATTAGTGTATTGAGAAGTTTCCCCACTCACCCAAACAAATTGACCTTCTTGGGCTGCATCGTTATATCCAATCCAGAACTGTTCTGAACCTCCAAAAGTATTGACTAAATACTGGTTTTCAATCGCATTATTGATTGTCACCAGATTACCACCCATTGCCTGAGCTTGAGCTTGGGCATCAGTCCAACTAGCAGCAGTGGTCAGGTAATAAGTTGAAGGGGGAGCAATATTAACAGTGGCGCTGGAAGCTATACCAGGGGTGTAGTCTGTACCTGTAACAACAGTTAGGATGGCTGTTTCTGTACCTTCAATGAGGCTGTCATAAATGGGGTTTATGGTGACGGTAGCGGTGCTGCTTCCGGCTGCAAAGGTGACAGAACCAGTTAAGCTGCTGTAGTCTGTACCATTGGTAGCAGTTCCGCTGAGGGTGTAGTTAACTGTTAGGGCATTGGTGGGAGTTCCAGTTCTGGTGAGAGTGAAAACACCAGGATTGGCTGTAACTCCTGTCGCGGTTTCAGCTGCATAGGCATCAGTGGCGTTAACAACAACCACTACCCCAGTTGTCGCTGGAGTTGCCGGCACTGATAACTGATTACCATTAGTATCAAATACGGCTATGTATCCATCACTGCCGCCCTGATTGGTGTAAGTGGGGAAACTGCCATAGGTACGACCACTAACGTATATATTGCCTTGATTATCAAGATTTAGACCTACCGCTTCATCAGTGGAAGTTGTACCAAATTGTCTCACCCAGAGTTGAGTACCACTTGTATTGTATTTAGCAATATAGCTATCCCAACCGCCTACACTGGTATTACCAGTGAACGTACCACTGGTGACACCTACTACATAAATATTACCTGCGCTGTCGGTTTTGACTTCTTGGAGAAAATCTTGGCCTGTTGTACCAAATTGTCTCACCCAGAGTTGAGTGCCACTAGAACTATATTTTGCTAAGAAGCCATCTTCAGCACCTCTATTAGTGTTACCAGTAAACGCCCCTGTGGTGTATCCAGTTACATAAATATTACCTGTGCTATCGCTGGCAACACCAGTAGAATATTCGTTGCTACTTGTACCAAGCTGTTTCACCCAGGTTTGTGTACCATTGGTGTCATATTTACTGACAAATACATCTAAACCTCCCAAGTTGGTACTACCGGCAAAACTACCATAGGTGTGGCCTGTAACTAACAGACTATTAGTGCTGCTATCAAGAATAATGCTGGTTGCTTCTTCGTCAGCACTTGTACCAAATTGTTTGACCCAAGTTTGTGTACCATTGGTGTCATATTTGGCTATAAAAGCATCAAAAGCACCCTGAGTAGTATTACCTGCAAAAGTCCCCCATGTCTGGCCTGCAATATAACTATTGCCATTGCTATCAACACTGATACTATAGGCGTAATCTTGAGCATCTGTACCAAATTGTTTGACCCAAGCTTGTGTACCATTGGTGTTGTATTTGGTAATAAAGGCATCAGAAGATCCCTGAAGGGTACTACCTGCAAAACTACCTTCTGTATAACCTGTGGTGTAGACATTACCAAAACTATCGTTACCTATACCATAGGCGTAATCATTGCTACTGGAGGTAAATTGTTGAAACCAGGTTTGAGTGCCATCAGGACTATATTTAACAATACCTGCATCAATGTTACCGTGATCGTAATCGTATCCGTAGCCTGTGGAGTAGACATTACCTGTACTATCGTTGCTGACAGCGTTAGCAAAATCGTCATAGACTCCACCTAACTGCACTGTCCAGCGATTAGTTGAGGCAGCAAGTTGTAGGGAGTAGTTAGTGTTATTGCCAGTCGCACCTTGGAAAATTCTGACGTAATAAGTTCCTGCATCTAGGAAGGAGCTAATCAGTTCATCAGCGATTCCAGTTTTAATACCTTGGACAATAGTACGACCTAATCCATCAACTAACCAAATATTGGCATTAGCTGTCAGGTTAGAAAGTTTCAGTTGCACATTGCTGGCTGTGGTGATATTGAAGCGATAAAAATCAAATTTGTCTGTATCACCTACAGAGTCTGTAACTGTTTGAGAAACGTAGGGTATAATCGCTCCTAAGTTCTGAACTTGGTCTACTACTTCTAAAATTAAGTTCTTACCTGTGGAAGTAGGCGCAAAGGCTAAACTGCTGCTAATATCTATGCCTTCAATGCTGTTAAAGCTCTTGGTTGTGGCAGAACCATAAGTTAAAACTGCAAATTTAGTACCAATGGTGGGTGTAAAGCCACCTGTTAAATTCAGTTTGAGGATACCACCTATATCTGCTGCACCGCTAATGTTGAATTTATCAAAGGTGGTGGCACTGCTTAATTCTAAGTTGAGTGTTCCTGTACCGCTTTGGCTGTAGTCACCAGTGATATTTAATGTACCTATGGTATTACCAGGATTGACTTGACCACCAGTATTGTTAACATTACCTGTGATAGTTCCGATTCCTGTGAGGTTTCCACCTTGTAAGTTCAGAAAATTAGAACCATCGAAGGTGAGACTACCACCACTGAGGCGAGTTATTCCCGCAGTTTGAGTATAACCACCTGTGAATGTTAACTTTCCTTTCTTAACATCAACTGTACCTGTGTTGTTGAAACCGAAGCCTACAGAGGATGCATCTGTAGTTGTACCGTTGGATTTGGTGAGAGTACCAGCGTTGTTGAAGGTGGCAGTAGAGTAATAATAAAAATCTGCGTCACTCTGTAAGTCAATGGTTCCTGTGCTGGTATTGTTCCAAATTGCGTTGTTAATACCGTTCAAATAGCCAGTACCTGTCCAGATTGTTGTCCCTGATGTTTCTAGGGTTGTTCCATCTAGGGTTTGATAACCACTCAGGTTTAATGTACCACTGACGGTCTTTTTCCCTGTACCGCTTAGTGTGCCTCCTCCACTCCAGTTGAGTTTGTTAGAAATCGTTAAAGCACCTGTTCCTGTGAGGTTTCCTCCTGTTAAGTTGACAGGGGAAGACCAGGTAGAAGGAGCATTAACTGTAACTGTTCCACTTTCAATGTTGAAGTTACCCGCACCAGTAATACTATTGCCTGTATCAAAGTTGTAGTCAGAGGTGATTCTTAATGTTGCTCCGGCATCAATATTGAAAGTACCAGTGTTGCTTCCCACACCTGTAAGGTTTAAAGTTCCTTTCTTAACATTAACTGTACCTGTGTTGTTGAAAATGAAGCCTACATAGGATTCATCTGTGGTTATACCGTTGGATTTGGTTAAAGTTCCTGCATTATTGAAGGTGGCAGTAGAGTAATAATAAAAATCTGCGTCACTCTGTAAGTCAATGGTTCCTGTGCTGGTATTGTTCCAAATTGCGTTGTTAATACCGTTCAAATAGCCAGTACCTGTCCAGATTGTTGTCCCTGATGTTTCTAGGGTTGTTCCATCTAGGGTTTGATAACCACTCAGGTTTAATGTACCACTGACGGTCTTTTTCCCTGTACCGCTTAGTGTGCCTCCTCCACTCCAGTTGAGTTTGTTAGAAATCGTTAAAGCACCTGTTCCTGTGAGGTTTCCTCCTGTTAAGTTGACAGGGGAAGACCAGGTAGAAGGAGCATTAACTGTAACTGTTCCACTTTCAATGTTGAAGTTACCCGCACCAGTAATACTATTGCCTGTATCAAAGTTGTAGGTGTTGTAATAACCACTAATTTTTAATGTCGCTCCACTATCAATACTGAATGCACCGCTATTACTTCCCCCACCCTCAAGGTTTAAAGTTCCTTTCTTAACATTAACTGTACCTGTGTTGTTGAAACCGAAGCCTACAGAGGATGCATCTGTAGTTGTACCGTTGGATTTGGTTAAAGTTCCTGCATTATTGAAGGTAGCTGGATTTCCATTGTAGTTGTAGTAAAAATCAGCATCACTTTGGAGGTCAATAGTGCCAGTGCTGGTATTGTTCCAAATTGCGTTGTTAGTACCGTTCAAATAGCCAGTACCTGTCCAGATTGTTGTCCCTGATGTTTCTAGGGTTGTTCCATCTAGGGTTTGATAACCGCTCAGGTTTAATGTACCACTGACTGTCTTTTTCCCTGTACCGCTTAGTGTGCCTCCACTCCAGTTGAGTTTGTTAGTAACATTGAAAATTCCTGTAACTGTTCCACTTTCAATGTTGAAGTTACCTGCACCAGTAATACTATTACCTGCATCAAAGTTGTAGGTGTTATTAGTAATTTTTAATGTCGCTCCACTATCAATACTGAATGCACCGCTATTACTTCCCCCACCTGAAAGATTTAATGTTCCTTTCTTAACTTGGACTGTACCTGTGTTGTTGAAAATGAAGCCTACATAGGATTCATCTGTAGTTGTACCGTTGGATTTGGTGAGAGTACCAGCGTTGTTGAAGGTGGCAGTAGAGTAATAATAAAAATCTGCGTCACTCTGTAAGTCAATAGTTCCCGTGCTGGTATTGTTCCAAATTGCGTTGTTAGTACCGTTCAAATAGCCAGTACCTGTCCAGACGGTTGCACCCGATGTTTCTAAGGTTGTTCCATCTAGGGTTTGATAACCGCTCAGGTTTAATGTACCACTGACGGTCTTTTTCCCTGTACCGCTTAATGTGCTTTCACTCCAGTTGAGTTGGTTGGAAATGGTTAAAGCACCTGTTCCTGTGAGGTTTCCTCCTGCTGTTAAATTCACAGGAGCAGACAAAGTAGAGGCAGCGCCAATATCCAGATTTCCCGAATTATTGACGAAAACTGCTCCTGAGTAGTTAAAAGCGGGAACAATTTTGACTGTAACATAACTAACAACAAAATTGCCAACTCCAGTAATGTTAGTGCCTGTATTGAAGTTGTAATCAGCATTACCAGTGATGTTTAATGTCGATCCTGCATCAATACTAAAACTACCAGTATTAGTTCCTCCTGAATACAGAGTTAATGTCCCAGCCTTAACTTGGACTGTACCTGTATTGTTGAAAAGTCCACTAATGGAAGAGTCACCTGTAGTTGTACCGTTGGATTTAATTAGTGTTCCGGCATTATTGAAGGTGGATAGATTTCCATACCATTGATAAAAATCAGCATCATCTTGTAGGTCAATAGTGCCAGTGCTGGTATTGTTCCAAATTGCTCCGTCGCCAGTGTATAATGTTCCATTACCAGTCCAAATTGTTGTTCCTGTGGTTTCTAGGGTTGTTCCACCTAGTAGGTGACCGCCGCTCAGGTTTAATGTACCACTGACGGTCTTTTTCCCTGTACCGCTTAATGTGCCTCCTCCACTCCAGTTGAGTTTGTTAGAAATTGTTAAAGCACCTGTTCCTGTGATTGTTCCACTGGTTAAATTGACAGGAGCAGACCAAGTAGAAGCGGCATTAACTGTAACTGTTCCACTTTCAAGGTTAAAGTTACCTGCACCAGTAATACTATTACCTGCATTGAAGTTGTAATCAGCAGTGATTTTTAATGTCGATCCTGCATCAATACTGAAACTACCAGTATTAGTTCCTCCACCATTCAGATTTAATGTTCCTGCCTTAACTTGGACTGTACCTGTGTTGTTGAAGAGTCCACTAATGTATGATTCACCTGTAGTTGTACCGTTGGATTTGATCAGAGTACCAGTATTATTGAAGGTGGTTTGATTACCAGTCCATTGATAAAAATCAGCATCACCTTGGAGGTCAATAGTGCCAGTGCTGGTATTGTTCCACATTGCAGCGTTGGCAGCATATAATGCTCCATTACCAGTCCAAACTGTTGTTCCTGTGGTTTCTAGGGTTGTTCCATCGAGAAAATATTGATCACCACTCAGGTTTAATGTACCACTGACGGTCTTTTTACCCGTACCGCTTAATGTGCCTCCACTCCAGTTGAGTTTGTTAGAAATGGTTAAAGCACCCGTGCCAGTAAGAGTGCCAGAAGTCAGATTTAAAACACCATTATTGCTAACGGTACTCGCGCCATTCAATGTTAAGGTATTACCATTGGTGAGATCGAGGGTTTGGATGCCCGTATTTGTACCGAGAGTTAAACCAGTCAGTGTTCTGTCGATATCTAAGAGAACATTGTAAGTTCCAGCGATGGTGATTTGAGCTATATCTGCCGAACCTGGTATAGTGCCTGGATTCCAGTTTGCAGCAACGTTCCAGTTACCATTAGTAGGGTTTTTCCATGAAATAGTAGCCATTAAGTAAATTCTCCTAAATGTTTAACAAAGTATTTTGGGTGTTTTTACTGTTAAAGTCAGGATGAGTGCTAAGTATTTTTACAGTATTGAAGGATTTGAGTAATCAGGTAAAATATTACTAACCCAACTTGCTAGTTGAACCGTAAGCTTTTTTCAACCCCTTAAATACCCCTAAAAAAGGGGATTTTGATGAATTGACCGCTTTTATAAGCGGGTAAGGGGAATCTAATCGAGATATAAACCAGGATATTTAAGGCAGGATATTTGTAATTAGATTACATTATTATGTAGTAATAATCATTATAGCACAAGTTGGGATAAATTAATACTTTAAGAATAAAAATTTTAGCTATTCTGATCAGCTATCTTATGGACGGTTTTAATAAATGGTTTTTATACAAGTTTATATACATACTAGTTGTCTATGAAGTGGCAATTAATTTTTTTAATACTTGCAAAGTACGCAAAGTACACAAGAGCAAATAGTTGATAGACCTGTCCGGTCATTACATAAGCGTTGTTTGAAACCCTTGTAGAGACAATTCATGAATTGTCCCTATATTCATTTTTACCAAATGTCTACCGTGTTGACTTTTTCTCCCGATCATACAGCACTTTCCGGTGTAATGAGGTACAGTATAGGCGGGCAAGACTTGTACTGAGCGGTTAGTGAGCTTGTACTGAGCCTGTCCTGAGCGGTGTCGAAGGGCGAAGTCGAAGTGCGGAGTCGAACTATGTCGAAGTATGCCCACCCCACAAGAGTTTTATTATTATGATTTGTACCTCATAGCAACGAAATCTGCTGTAACTGTTGCTGTATAGAAGTTTAATAGTAATATTAGTAACATTAAATTATTCTGTATTTAAAACTTACACAACACTAGATTAAAATAACCAAAACTATCATCATTAACTATAACTATGCTGTCAGTCAGAGATGCAGAAGCTACTATTTTAAATGCTGTGAAACCGTTAGATAACCAGCTAGATGTGGAATTTGTTGATTTATTAATGGCAAATAATCGCATTTTAGCAACTCCTGTGATCAGTTCCCTGGATTTTCCCCACTGGGATAACTCGGCAATGGATGGTTATGCTGTGCGTTATGCAGATGTGCAGCAAGCAAGGGCTGATAAACCCATTGTTTTGCAAGTGGTGGAAGAAATTCCTGCTGGATATGAACCACAGGTAACAATTAAACCAGGACAAGCTGCAAGAATTTTCACAGGTGCAATGATGCCTCCTGGTGCGGATACTGTAGTTATGCAGGAAAAAACCCACCGACAGGAAAACCGGGTTTTTGTGTTTATTGCGCCTCAACCCCAGGAGTTTGTGAGACGCAAGGGGGACTTTTATCAAGCTGGAAACGAAATTTTACCGGCTGGTATTCCTTTAACTGCGTCTGAAATTGCGGTTTTAGCTGCTGCTGGACGTGAACAAGTGAGTGTTTTCCGTCGTCCCCGTGTGGCTATTTTATCAGTTGGCGATGAGTTGGTGATGCCGGAACAATTGCTGAAACCAGGACAAATAGTAGATTCTAATCAGTATGCTTTAGCTACTTTGATGCGGGAATTGGGGGCAGAAGTGTTACTGTTAGGAATTATTCAGGATGAGCCGACAACTTTACAAGAAATTATAGATTATGCGATCGCCAATGCTGATATAGTCATTTCTACTGGTGGTGTATCCGTAGGTGATTATGACTACATATATAAAACTTTAGCATCATTGGCAGCAAAAATTCATTTTCGTTCTGTACAAATGCGTCCGGGGAAACCTTTAACTTTTGCAACTTTTGGCAATAAATTATATTTTGGTTTACCGGGAAATCCTGTTTCAGCGTTGGTGACTTGTTGGCGGTTTGTAAAACCTGCAATTAAAAAAATGTCAGGACTGGCTAAAGGTTGGGAAAGTAAATTTATCAAAGTGCGATCGCAATCAGAATTACAATCTAATGGCAAGATGGAAACTTATATTTGGGGTAAGTTAAATCTGGTAAACGGTGTTTATCAATTTCAGAAATCTGAAGGTAATGATAGTTCTGGTAATTTAATTAATTTAGCTCAAACTAATGCTTTAGCTGTGTTACCTGTAGGTAAAACTTTTGTTTATCCAGGGGAAGAAGTTTTGGTTGTGCAAATATAATAGGAGTCAGCAGTCAACAAGGGTTTAGTAATTAGGACTTACACAATATCGGACTGACAACCTGATTCTTGCGTAGGGGTAATTCATGAATTACCTCTACTTTCGTTCTGTTTTGCGTAAGTCGTGGTAATGCTAAACCCTACTGTAAATGAAAACTGAAATGATATAATTGAATAGTAACCGAGTTTAAGGGGTCAAGTATATGCAAAAAAATTTTACTCTCGAATACTGGTTAGATGATAGCTGGTATGTAGGAAAATTAAAGGAAATTCCGGGAGTATTTAGTCAGGGGGAATCATTAGAAGAGTTAGAAGAAAATATTAAAGATGCCTACCAGCTAATGTTAGAAGAAAGCTTAGAAAATCATCCCCAAGTGCAAACTAAAGAAATTTGGGTTGATGTGACGTGAAACGAGGAAATTTTGTTAGAGAATTAGTTGATGCAGGGTGCTATTTAAAACGTCATGGTAAGAAACATGATATATATATTAACCCTATTAATGGAAAACAATCGCCTGTACCACGTCATCCAGAAATCAAAGAAAGTCTCTGTCGTTTAATCAAAAAACAGTTAGGAATTTAAATAGAGGATGGTTTTGAAAGTCTTTTTTTGAGGGCTAGGAGTCAGGAGATCAGAAGTCCCCAGTCCCCAGTCCCCAGTCCCCAGTCCCCAGTCCCTAAGCTACTACTTTTTCCTTTTCTGGAACATAAGGTTTTTCTGCACCTTGGGCTAAATAAGCAGCTAACTGACTTTCAATTTCATCACGGACAATTTGCCGATATTCCACAAAATGTTCAATGTGAGCGCAGGTAGAAACGTACTGTTCTATCACCTTGGGATTATGCTTGAGAATGCTAAAGAAGTGATGCCAGAATTTCCAGCGAGTTTCTCTTTTAAAACCTTGTCTCCAAATCACAATTAGCAGTGCTTTGATAACTACCCATTCTGGCGTTTTAGCTGGTGCTGTCCATTGGGGATAACCCAACATCAAAAAACAGCGATAGGTGCGATCTAAATAGGCTACAGGATCATATAAAGCACAAAAAGCTTCCACATATTCCCTAGCCAATTCTTCTAAAGGACGGGTAGGAATAAAGTTCATTAATGTGGTTTGATTGATATTTCCGTCTTTATTCTCCCGCAGTCTACCTTCTTTTTTCAAACGATGCCATAAAGCGGTATTTGGCAATGCTTGTAACATAGCAAAAGTGGTGGAAGGAATAGCAGCTTGTTCAGCAAATCTGACAATGCGATCGCCCGCACCGGCTTTTTCACCATCAAAGCCAATAATAAACCCTGCCATTGGTCGCAGTCCAGCTTTAATAATAGTTTGTACTGCGTCTGTTAAAGAACTGCGCGTATTTTGAAACTTCTTAGTTAACTGCAAACTATCCTCATCTGGGGTTTCAATGCCTAAAAATACGGCTTTAAAACCACAGTCAACCATCAACTCCATCATTTCTTGATCTTGTGCCAAATCAATGGAAGCTTCTGTGTCAAAATTGAATGGATATTGATGTTCAGCCATCCAAACTTTTAACTCTTTTAGCAACAATTTCACATTGCGTTTATTGCCAATAAAGTTATCATCCACCATGAACACACCACGCCGCCAACCCAACTCATAAAGATAATCTAATTCTGCTAAAAGTTGTGCTGGTGTTTTGGTTCTCGGTTTACGTCCATATAAAACAATGATGTCGCAAAATTCACATTGGAAAGGACAACCCCGCGAAAATTGCACAGACATCATATCATAGGCATTAAATTCTAATAAATCAAAGCGGGGAATGGGTGTAGTTGTCACATCTGGTTTTTCAGTGGCGCGGAAAACCCCAGATTTTTCACCTTTTTGCACCGCTTCCACAAACATCGGTAAAGTGATTTCCCCTTCATCTAAAATCAGGTAATCTGCCCCTGCTGCTTCCACTTCATGGGGTGTGGATGTGGGATAGGGACCACCTAAAGCTACCAACTTACCCCGACGTTTTGCTTCCCGGACTTGATCTAATAAATCTTGTTTTTGGACAATCATAGCCGAGAAAATAACTATATCTGCCCAAGCCCATTCTTCTTCTGTTGCTGGGCGAATGTTACGATCTACTAGCTTAAACTCCCATTCTTGGGGTAGGATAGCTGCCACTGTGACTAAACCCAATGGTGGTAATAGAACCTTTCTATCTACGAGTTGTAGGATTTTTTCATAGGACCAGAAGGTTTTGGGAAATATTGGATAAACTAGCAAGACACGCATAGTATCACCCCTCACGATTGATTTGTTATCTAACTGTAACTAAATTTAGGACTGATTGACTTTTTTATATGTTGCCCTGCTATGTGTGAGAATAGAGGAACTGTCAGAATCAGGATATCCAGGATGTAAGGATTTACAGGATTAAGACGGAATTTTAACCTACTACCAGCATTAACTTGATAACTAGCAACTTGGGTTAAGATAATTTTTTATGGATAGTATTATGGATAGTACAAGTTGGGAGAATATTAAATCTAAGTATCAGCTAGGTCAGTTTGTTCTGGGAAAAGTTGAATTTCATACACCCTTTGGCGTTTTTGTCAATATTGATGAGTCTTTAGTTAAGGGGTTGATCAAAATCCCAGACTTTTTAGATGAAGGGGGGATGAGTCCAGAAATGTATCCAGAAATTGGTACAACTATCGGCGCGGTTGTAGTTGGATACAATGAGAGTAATTGTCGGGAAGTGTATTTAAGTGCTAAACCCAGTGTACTGCATAAAGCCCTTGTGCCTTTGAAAGTTCCTACTTTAGCTAGTTAAAACTTGAATATAATGATATGCTTATGTAATGCCTACAAAGAATAATACTGTTGTTGTAAACTTGGAATATTAATCTTTTTACCCTGCCAAATACTATGAGTGATATAAACAGAATAGACACAACGGCTTATGTTACAGTACAGGGACAATATGCTGTAGTCAATGAAGGTTCTAGCTACGGAATTATCAATATTCATACAAAACAGGTGATAGCCCGTAATATATTATCTTTTCTAGATTGTGTCAAAACCCTAGAATATATCGTTGGTAAAGCTGAAGTTCAAAATTCAGAACCAATTCAAACATCTGCGTTTATTGATGAATCAGATATTTCTAATATATCAAATCAGGGAGAAATTAATTCTGAAAATAAAAAACTGGATGAGTTAGATTTAGCTCTAGTCAGAAGTATAGCGTCTTATTTTGAAGAAATGACTGGGAAGATAAGACGGTATCATCAAGATCATAATGCCTCAAAAGAAGAAGCAGATGTGATAGCAAACTATTACTTAAAAATTGCGGCTGTTATTAAGAATATTCAAACTCAACAAGATGTGAAAAAACTGATTACATCTATAGAAACCCTCAAAGAAAAGGTTAGTCGCTACGAACATGAAAGCTATAAATACCGTTGGTCTACAGGTTTAGAAAAAGAAGTGCTAGTGAAATTAAGGAAAATGATATAAACCATCAATGACTACATGAAAAGACTTTTTCATCAATCTTATATTATGATAGTCTCGGAGAGCGATCACCCTTTTTCCAAAATCAAGTTACCAAAACTAACAAAAAATCCCTTTAAAACTCTCTTCTCTTCGTGTCCTTCGTGTCTTCGTGGTTCATTCCTTCTTAACCTCTGCCATTTTTACTAATTTCCAAAGTCAAACAATACCTGAGACAAAGAAAGTAATTCACATAAGATAAACTAGAAGAAAAATCATACTACTTGAGTAACTTTTATTATGTTTGCTGAAACATCCTCAAGATATGTAACACGCAATCCTGAAATTTTAGGTGGAGAGCCAATTATTACAGGTACTCGTACATCCATTCGTGCTATTGTTGGTTTATGGCGATTGGGAATTATGCCAGAAGAAATCCCTAATCATTTACCACATTTAACACTAGCACAAGTATTTGATGCCTTGAGTTTTTATCTAGATCATCAAGCAGAAATTAATGATTATATTGAACGAAATCAAGTACCTAATGAATTAGTACATCCTGCTGTGAAAGCTACACGAAAAGATCATCCTCTTGCTAAATTTACAGGAATTTTAAGCGATGCAGAAGCAGCAGAGATAAAACAGTCAATTGCTCAATGTCGGCGGGTAAATGCAAATGAGTGGTAAAATTGCTCTGGATACCAAGGAGAGCAATATAAATCTATTATCGTGTTTGATATTAGGAGTTAATAATGCTGAATCAATTAGATCGCATTACTATTAATCCTCACATTTGTTTAGGACAACCAACAATTAGAGGAATGCGTATTACTGTAGCTTTTATTCTCAAATTACTAGCCAGCAAACTTTCAATTGAGGAAATTTTAGCAGCTTATCCAGAATTAGAGGAAGAAGATATTAGACAAACTCTCAACTATGCAGCTTGGACAGTTTCAGATAAAATTACCAGCATTCCTTCAGCATGAATAACCTACGTTTTATTGCTGATGTTCATATTTCCCCTCTTACAGTAGCATCGCATCCCATGTGATAAAATATTTAATATCGAAAAGAAGCTCAAAATATGACCATTCACCAACCCCGCTATAGTAAAGAAGAATTTGCCCAAATCGGTGAGCAAATCTACGAAATGCAAATACGCCCAAAAATAGAAGCAGGTAATCAAGGAAAAATTGTAGCTATTGATATTGAAACGGGAGATTTTGAAATTGATGCGAGTGAAATAGCAGCTTGCGATCGCCTAGAATCTCGTCACCCTGATGCACAAATTTGGATAGTTCGCATTGGTTCTCGTTATGTGCGTCGCTTTGGTGGACGGAATAAAATATCTATATGATTACAGGAATTGTAAACGACGATTTAGATGCAATTATACCACTGATAATTTTTGGTTCAGATAGTAAAATCTCTAGACAAAATGCAGTTATAGATACAGGTTTTAATGGTTGGCTTTCATTACCACAGGATTTAATTAATCAGTTAAATTTAAGATGGAAAAGGCGAGGACGCGCAATTCTCGGTGATGGTAGTGAATGCGTTTTTAATGTTTACGAAGCAGTTATAATTTGGGATGGAGTTCATATCAAAATTCCCATTGATGAAGCAGATTCAGAACCTCTGGTGGGAATGTCATTGATGCAAGGATATCAACTGATAATTCAAGTTTTTGAAGGCGGTAGTGTAGAATTACGGAAAATAAATACAGTCTAAAGTCTATGAATATTAACCTAAAACCTATTCTCACTCGCCTAAAAACAGAACTCACTGATCTGTATGGCGATCGCCTACAAAACCTCACCCTCTATGGTTCTCAAGCGCGTGGTGATGCAGAACCCGGATCAGATATAGATGTGTTGGTAGTGCTGAAACCTCCCGTTAACCCAGGTGAAGAAATTAAACGCACAGGAAAGGCGATCGCTGATCTTTCCCTAGACTATGATGTTGTCATTAGCTGTCTTTTCATGGACGAAACCCACTATCAAACCCGCAACGGTTCATTACTCAGGAATATCCGTAAAGAAGGCGTTTTCCTATGACCGATGAACAACGGGAACTTCTACTCAAAGCTAAAGCGATCAAGCGACAGAACAGATTGACCGCGCAGAACAATTTTTGTCCCAGGCAATTCAGATGATGGGTACAATATAAAATTGATGGAATGGACTAATAAACACTTTCATATATTTGAACCCTGAATAATTATGGATTGGCAAACTAGAATTACTATAGATCCAAACATCTTAGTCGGTAAACCTATCATCAAAGGAACACGACTAGCAGTAGAATTTATTATTGATCTTCTTGCCCAAGGCTGGAGTAATGAAGAAATTTTGCGTAATTATCCAGGTATTACTATTAAAGATATTCAAGCCTGTCTTGCATAAGCTAGTGCTTCCTTAAAAAACGCGATATAAATTTATGATCCTGCTTGATATTAGGAGTTAATAATGCTGAATCAATTAGATCGCATTACTATTAATCCTCACGTTTGTTTAGGACAACCAACAATTAGAGGAAATCGCTCTCCTCTTTCTTAGCATTATTAGCATTAGCAGTTCTATAGGTTAGCTTCAGAATTGAAATTATACCTGAATAAAAACAAGTCTTAATTTTTAAGCATCGACTATCGCCCACATCCACTCCTCTTCCTTAGCGCCTTTGCGCGAAACAAAACTCTTCTCTTCTTCCTTTGCTTCCTTCTTACCTTCGTGGTTCATTACCTTAAAAATAGGAAAAGAACAAAAATCACCAAACATCTATATCATGAACTTCCGCGAAGAATTTAAACTCCTCCTCCGCGCCCGCTACCCCCTCATTTACATCCCCACCCACGAAGAAGAACGGGTAGAAACTGCTATCCGTGAAGAAGCGACAAACCAAGGAAACCGCCCCGTTTATACCTGGGATTTTGTGGATGGTTATCAAGGCAACCCCAACGATACTGGCTTTGGCAAACGCAACCCCCTGCAAGCATTAGAATTTATTGAAAAATTACCCCCTTCCGCCCCAGCAGTGCTAATTCTCCGGGATTATCACCGCTTTTTAGAAGATGTGGCGATCGCTCGCAAACTTCGCAACTTAGCCCGAATCCTGAAATCTCAACCGAAAAATATTGTTTTATTATCCCCACGCATTGCTATTCCCGACGATTTAACCGAAGTTTTAACCGTGGTGGAATTTCCCTTACCCGCAGCACCAGAAATAAAAACCGAGGTAGAACGCCTATTACAAGCCACTGGTAACGCACTTTCCGGTAAATTTATTGATGACTTGGTGCGTTCCTGTCAAGGGTTATCAATGGAACGGATACGCCGAGTTTTAGCCAGGGCGATCGCATCCCACGGAGAACTACAACCAGAAGACGTTGATTTAGTTTTGGAGGAAAAACGCCAAACTATCCGCCAAACCCAAATCCTGGACTTTTACCCCGCCACTGAGCAAATATCTGATATTGGGGGACTGGATAATCTCAAAGATTGGTTAATTCGTCGGGGTGGTTCATTCACAGAACGAGCGCGACAGTACGGATTACCGCATCCCCGTGGTTTAATGTTGGTGGGGATTCAAGGAACTGGTAAATCTTTAACAGCTAAGGCGATCGCCCATCATTGGCATTTACCTTTATTACGCTTGGATGTGGGGCGCTTATTTGGTGGTTTAGTCGGTGAATCAGAATCTCGCACCCGGCAAATGATTCAAGTTGCGGAAGCCCTTGCACCCTGTGTATTGTGGATTGATGAAATTGACAAAGCCTTTTCTGGTTTAGGTAGTAAAGGTGATGCAGGAACAACTAGCCGGGTATTTGGGACATTTATCACTTGGTTAGCAGAAAAAACTTCCCCGGTGTTTGTCGTTTCCACCGCTAACGATATTCAAGCTTTACCCCCAGAAATGCTGCGGAAAGGGCGATTTGATGAAATTTTCTTTGTCGGTTTACCCACCCAAGAAGAAAGAAAAGCCATTTTTACTGTACACTTATCCCGCTTGCGTCCCCATAACCTCAAAAGCTATGACATTGATCGGTTAGCTTACGAAACTCCCGATTTTTCCGGTGCAGAAATTGAACAAACGTTAATTGAAGCGATGCACATTGGTTTTAGCCAAAATCGTGATTTCACGACCGATGATATTTTAGAATCGGCTAGTCAAATCATACCTTTGGCGCGAACTGCGGTAGAACAGATCCAAAAACTGCAAGAATGGGCAGCAGCAGGGAGAGCGCGTTTGGCTTCTAAGCATAATGCTTTAAGCGATCGCATTCAACGTCAAATGTAATAATATTTGGCTGGGGACTGGGGAAGAAGGTGACAGGTGACAGTGAAGAAGAACTTTCTATGATTTCTGATTCCTTGATCTCCTGACTCCTGTACGGGCGAAGTAGGGGCGAAGTAGGGGCGAAGCATTCGGAAAATAGCCTTTTGATAAAATGATAATTTGTCGCCCGAATGCTTCGCCCTTACAGGAAAATAGCCTTTTTATAAAATTGATAATTGGTTACCCGAATGCTTCGCCCCTACGACTCCTGACTCCTTGATCTCCTGACTCCTGACTAAAAAATATGAAAATAATTTCTGGATTTTTTAAACTTATACTTGGTTTTGTATTAGCGATCGCAGTTTTATTAGGTAGCGGACTGACAATAGCTCTCTATTTTGTTAATCGTACCGCCATTCCTCCCGAAAAACCCATGTTTGCTAATGATAGTCCCAAACCCAAAGCGAACAAACCAAAAGTCACACCAGTAAAAGCCACTACCACACCTAAACCTAGTCCTACTACCACACCTAAACCTAGTCCTAGTCCTACTCCTACTCCCACTGAATCACCTGATACCTTACCACCAGGAGCTTATCAAGCTATTGTAACTTGGCCGCAAGGTTTGAGTATGCGAGATAAACCAGCCTCAGATGCACAAAGTATTGGTGGTGTTGGTGGTAATCAAAAAGTCATCATCTTAGAAGAAAGCGCGGATAAAAATTGGCAAAAAATTCGCATTGCAGGTACTGATCAAGAAGGTTGGGTGAAAGCTGGTAATACTAAACAAGTTGAAGAATAATTCTTGATCTTTAGGGAACAGGGAGTTCACTTTCAATTTGATCATGATTAAATTGACAATGATAAATGTGAACCTTGCTGATTTTTATTTACTTCAATCCGGGCTTGAAATGCTTCTTTGAGGTGAGGAATGTGTGTGACAGTGAGAATACAAGCAAAATCAGCAGCGATCGCATTTATGGCCGCAATCAGGCGATCGCACCCTTCTGTATCCTGTGTACCAAATCCTTCATCTATAATCAACAACTGCAACGCCGCACCCGCACGCTGGGCTAATAATTTTGCTAATGCTAAACGAATCGCAAAATTAATTCTAAATGCTTCTCCACCCGAATAAGTTTCATAAGCTCGTGTACCCCGCGCATCAGCAATTAAAATATCTAAGGTATCTATCAACTTGGCATTTTTCCGCGTTGACTTACCACTTCTTCCCGCTTTCTGAGTAACAAATTGTACGTGCAGTTGATTGGCACTCAACCGCGCCAGGAGTAGATTTGTCTCAGCTTCTAGTTGGGGTAACAGATTTTCAATCATCAAAGCTTGGATACCATTTTTACCAAATGCTTGCGCTAATTCTTGATATACCCGTTGTTGCTGTTTACAATCTTGTAATTGCTCTTGTTCTTGCTCATATTGATTTTGCAACAGTTCTAACTGATGTACTTGTTGTTCTAAACGCCCCAAATAAGCGATTTTTTCATCCATTTCTCGGCGAAACATGGCTATTTTCTGTTCTAAATCATGAATTTGCTCAACAGGATTCTCACTAGCTTTTAATTGCTCTACAATACTATCCATTTCAATGGCAAGTTTTTGTTTATCTGCGGTTCTGCTATTATAAGCATTTGTTAAATCCTCCAATCTTTTCTGTAGTTGGGGATATTCTTGTTGAGCAGATAAAAACTGCTGATAGGGTAACTGCCAAGATTGAAACTCTTTAACACCTTTACGAATATTACTATGTTGCTCAGAACTGTAAGCAATTTCTGTAATTTGGGTTTCTAGTGCTAATATTCCTCTTGCTATCTCTGAATTTGTTTGTTCTGATGCTATTTGCGCCTTCAATTCCTCAATCATAGCTTGTAGCTCTGGTTTTCTCGCTGCTATTTGAGCTTGTTTTTTCTTGGCATCTTTAATCTGGACTTGTTTAATTTCTGCCCATCGTAAGTTTTCTACTACACTTCTAGCTAAAGCATGATCTTGTTCATTGTAATTTAGTTGTTTGATATATTCATCTAACTCTTGAATTTCTGCCTGTTTATCAGGTGCATAATCACCTTCTAAAACCCTATGTAACTTTTCTTTTTCTGTTAAAACCTGTTTTAGTTGCGTTTGCAGTTCAGCCGACGCTTGTAACTGGGCTGCTAATTTCCCCTTTTTTTCCCTTAAAGCGTCATAATTTGCTACTTGCTGCGATATTTCTCGATATTCCTGCCTTAATACTTGAATTTCTCGGTCAGAAACTGCCATCTGTTCCCGCAGTACCCAAAATTGCCCTTGAGTATCTTCATATTCTATTTGGGTTTTTTGTATTACTCGATGCCAGTGATTTTCATCTAAAGGATGTTCACACAAGGGACACAAAGCATTAGGATTTTGAAGAAGTTGTATTTTTTGTTCTAAGTCTCTTAGTAATTTTTCGTAGTCTTTTTGATGAGCTTGTAAACGTTCTATAAAATGGCGACGTTCATGGCCTTTGTCCTGTACCCTTTGCAAATAAACTCGCTTCTTCTCCAATTCTTCAATTTGTAAATCTACTTCTATCACATCTTGTTGTAACTGAGATTGTTTGCGAATTTTAGATTCAATTTGATTTTCTGTAACTTGTAACTGTTCTAAACTTGCTAATAATCTACTATGGATACGTTCTAATTCAGTTTGTAAATTTGCTCTTTGTTCTAATAAAGGTTTGACTTGTATTTGCAAATTTTCTAAAGAGTTAAGATGCTCACGTGCAGCAGATAATTGAGATAAAGCTGTTTCAATTTCTCCAGACTTTTTCAAAATTGGTTTGATTTCTTGTTGTTCTTTTTCTAAATTATTTAATTCAGCCTCTGCTGCTTGTATTTTGCGTTCAATAGATTGAATTTGTTTATCCAGTTGTTGTTGTTGTTGTTGTTTTAAAGTAATAGCGCGGGTATGTTGTTCAAACTTAATAGCAAAAACTTCTTCTTGAGATTGTAAAATTTGAAATTGAGAGTATCCAGCTTGAATTTGGTCGGATTGATGTAAAATAGATTCTAAAGCAGCCAATTGGGATTTGACAGCTAACTTGTCTTGATCTAGGCGATCGCAATCTTCACTAAGATTTTGATATTGCTGTCTGACAAAACTCAGTTTTTCCTCTAAATTTTGGCGTTGACTTTGAATAACTTTCAAACTTTGTAATTGAATATTATCAGCAGCTTGCTGTTGTTGCAGATGATTGAGTTGAACTTCTAACTCTGCTTTTTCTGCTGTAGTTGCTTCTCGTTGTTGAAGTTGAGATTTAATATTATCCAAAGAACGTTCTAACTCTTCCGCCCGTCCTTTATACTGTTTAGAATTATCCTTAGCCTTTTCTGCCAAAAGATCATATTGATTAAGTTTTAATAATTCCGCTAGAATTTCCTTCCGTTCCGTGGGACGCTTGAGCATGAACTCATCCGCCCGACCTTGACGCAGGTAAGCAGAATTAATAAAAGTCTCATAATCAAGCTTGATATGTTGTAAGATCACATCTTGGGTTGCTCGCATCCCCTTACCAGTCAGAGGACGAAAACCAGCGGGAGTTTCAATTTGAAATTCCAAAACGCTAGTTGCACCCCGGACACGAGTACGAATCACCCGATATTTTTGTAAATTATTGTAGAAAGTAAAATCTACTCTGACTTCTTTTGCGCCAGAATAAATCACATCATCTTCAACAGTAGCACGACTTTCACCCCAAATAGCCCAAGTAATAGCTTCCAGAAGAGAAGATTTACCCGCACCATTAGAACCACAAATACAAGCCGTATGCAACCCGCCAAAATCTAAAGTTGCATCACGGTAACTCAGGAAGTTTTTTAGGATCAGTTGAACTGGAATCATTGAGGCTATAGTGCCATATCTACAATTTCTATTATTAACAGTACAGATGCACCTTGTGTGAGTTTACAGCAATTTTCAGGTAAATAAACCACATTTTGATTTAGGTTTCTGATTTAGGTTTCGCGTCAACAATGTAGGGGCGTTCGCGAAGCGTGCTGGAAGCATCAGCATTCGGATGATAGTCTTAGGTAAAAACCGATAATTAATTGTCCGAATGCTTCGCCTTTACTGTGGTCTAAAGACATGAAAACTGCTGTCACCATATAGATATTAGCTTTCTAGTCTGGAAAACATCTGATTACAAAAATTTATAACTAACTAGGGAATAGGGAATAGGGAACGGGGAAAAGCCACCGCTCTTGATAACTTTTGTAACTTGTACATCAGTGCTATAAATCATCTATCAGATTCAGGATTCACCATATTCATAATCTTATCCTGAGATTCTAATTGCTTATGTCAAATTAAAGATGTAAAAAATGTTTTTTTGGTTTTAAATGTTGAATATTGCTCAAATTTGTTACATTAAACCCACAGCAACAAAATATCTGTTGTCGTCATAATTCATGTAGGAGTGAATGTAAATACTATGTTTCTACGTAAACATCTTATTTGTGTACCAAGTCTAGCCACCCTGACAGTTTTAGGTAGCAGCGTTTGTGCAACTGCTCAGACAACCCATCCAGAGGCCGCTGTCATCTCTAATCACCAGGAAAGCACAGAACTTAACACCACTGTGTCTAAAATACAGCAATTTCCCAACGCCGCTACTCTAAAAACGGCTAATCGGACAATTATACCCATTCCAGGGACAGTAGCGACCTCATCAACAATCTTGACTTCTGAAGATACAAAGCCTACTTCCCAACCATCTGCGGCTCAAGTAGCACAGCCGAAAGAAATAGCACAAGCAGATATTGATTTAGGAAGACCTACCCGTGGTGGTAGTAGCTATGTTGGCGTTGCTGGCAATATTGGGTTAAGTGGCGGATCTTCAACCTTGGGCGATGGTAATTTTACAGTCATCAGCAAAGTTGGTTTCACCAGGACTCTATCAGTTAGACCATCGGCAATTTTAGGAGATGATACTGTATTTCTCGTTCCCCTAACTTATGATTTTTCCTTCCAGCCCATAGGAGATCCATTTAGTGAACCTTTACCTATAGCTCCTTATGTGGGAGTTGGTGCAGCTATTAAAACTGGTAACAACTCAGAAACTGCTGTCATGGTGACAGGTGGAGTTGATATACCTCTAAATAATAGATTCACTGCCACAGCCGCTATCAATGCAGGATTTTTTAATCAAACTGATGTCGGTTTATTAGTTGGTGTTGGGTACAACTTTGGTGGATTCTAAGTAGGTTAACTACCCAGATCCTCAACTTCTTTAAAAAGTCGGGGATCTATCCAGTATCCAGTATATTAACGTTTTATTTCTTGCAAGGCAGCAATAAAAACATCAATTTTTGAACGCGTATTATAAAAATATAAACATTATTATCTATAAAAAGTAAATTAATACTTATTTCTAGAGATAGAGTTAATGCAAAAAAACAGAGTTTACCGTTAAAGAATCAGGAATTTTACAAAAATAAGTTACTTCCAAATACAAAAAGATATAAATATTTCATTTCTTGTGGTGCGGGCATCCTGCCCGCTAATTATACAGGTTATACAGGGCAGACAGGATGCCTACCCCACAACATGAGATACTTGATTAAATAGGAATAATTATGGTTGGACGTATAGTTAAAAACTTCAGCTTTAAGGAAATCAAAAAAACAGACGACGGTGCATTATCTATTGGTCAATTTACTAATGTTCCTGATATTAACCCACCACAACCACCTGGCAATATTGCTAATTGGTTTTTAGGTACACGGGCGGAAAATGGAACAGAATTTAAACAACTTATTGCCCAAGCTGTAGATCATATTATAGATTATCGGCAAAGTTATTTACCAGGTGATCCAGAAACAATTACTCAGGATGTTAAAGCTTCTCTGGAATATCAAGCAGGAATGCAAGCTTTAAGGGATGCCTACAATCAATTGTTACAGCATTTGCGAGAATATGGTACGCCATTTTTTAGTATGCGTTATCAAGGTCATATTCTTTGGGATACCACCATACCAGGAATGCTTGGTTATTTTGCCGCAATGCTGCATAATTCCAATAATGCCACCATTCAAGCTTCTACTGCTACCACTTTATTAGAATTACAGGTAGGGCGTGATTTATGTGCAATGATTGGTTTTCCTGAAACCGATAAAATTGAACCTTGGTGTCATATTACTGCTGATGGTTCTATTGCTATTAATGAGGCGACTTGGGCAACAAGAGAATTAAAATTTTTTCCTTTTGCTGCGAAAAAAGCTTTACAAAAACAACCAGTATTAGCTAAAGCTAAAGCATTAGAAATTAAAATTGCTGATGGTAGTCAACCAAAATTATTAGAAGCTACTTCTTGGCAATTATTTAATATTTGCATGGATGATATTTTGGCTTTACCACAGCGAATTTGGGAATTATGCGGTGAAAGTGAAAATATCAAAGATGTTTATGATGTTTGGGATTTAATTATTCCTTATAATCTTAATGTTCGGGGCTGGTTGGAAATGACTCGTTCTTGTTTTGAGGATGTGGGGGAAATAAAAATGATTGCCCCATCCTCTAAACATTATGCTTGGCCAAAAGCAGCAGCAGTTAATGGTATTGGCACAGATAATTTAATTGATATTTTTGTTGATGCTGATGCCAGATTAGATTTAGGAAGGTTAAATCAAACTTTAAATCAATGTTTAGAAAATCGCCATCCAATATTGTTAACTTTAGCAGTTTTAGGCAGTACAGAAGAAAGTGCAGTTGATCCCATAGATGAGATTTTAGAATTAAGAGAAACCTACAGGAAAAAGGGTTTAGAGTTTAATATTCACGTTGATGCTGCTTGGGGTGGTTATCAAATTTCTACTATTCGCCGTGATTATAGTTTTGAGGAACAAAAATCACCTTTATTTATTGATGATTATAGTCAAGTAATGTTTAATGAACACACTATCAGGCAGTTTAAACACCTTCGAGATTGTGATTCTGTTACTATAGATCCTCACAAATCTGGGTATATTCAATATCCGGCTGGTGGTTCACTTTATCGTCATAGTTTATTAAAACATTTGACAACTTTTACCGGGACTTATATTGGCGGTTCTAAATCTATTCGTCCTCTAGAACCATCGGTAGGAATTTACGGTTTAGAAGGTTCAAAACCAGGAGCAGCAGCAGCTTCTGTTTTTCTTTCTCATCAACTAATTCGTCCTTCTGTAAGTGGCTACGGTAAGATTATTAATCAAGCGATTTTTAATAGTAAGTTGTTTTATTTGCGGTTACTTTTTATGTCCGCAGAAACAGATAATTTTATTGTTGTTCCATTACCACGTTTACCTATTGATCGCAGTGATATTAGTGATTATATTAATGGTGAACATGAGCATTATATAGCCCATTTGCGTCAACATCTCCAGGGAAAAAATCAAAGTCAAATACTTGCAGATCCGGAAGCTATGGCATTATTGCGGGAAGTTGGACCGGATCAAAATATTCTCAGTTACGCCTTTAATTTCAAACATTGCGATCATCGTCTGAATGATAACGCTGATTTATTTAATGAGTTGAATAATCAAATTTATGATCGTTTTCACATTCATTACTACCAAAGTGGTGAAGCTGAAAATATTCACAAATACCAATTCATGCTAACTAGAACTATTTTTAGATTGGCAGATTATGGTGAGACATTTATTAATAATTATGCTCAACGTTTGGGACTAGCAACCACTCCAGAGGAAATGTCAATTTTGCGATCAGCAGTGATGGATCCTTATTTAAGTGATTTACCCAATGGGGGATCATTTTTTGATGAAATTATTGAACTGATTCGCCAAAATGTAACTGAAATTATTGAACAAAATTTTCGTTAATTCTCACATTCCGCATAAGCGGAGAGTAAAAAAATAATTATCTCCAAAAACATTGTTTGGTAAGGGTTTTCAGGATTTTAGTTCAAAAGAACTATAAAATGTTTATTAGGAATTTATCTCATTTATTGAGAATATTTTTGGAGTAAAGTTTGTACAATCCTGAATCTTTCGTGATAATTATTCAGAATTGGATTTTATCTGCGGAATGTGGGTTAATTGAAAATCAATACAGGATTTTATAAAATAAATACAGCAGTTTCTAGGTAGATGAGGTACATCATTAGGAAGAAATTTGCTGTAATTTAATTTTGGCAAATAAATTGTTTTTGGTAGTAGTAAGCTGTTACACAGCTAAATTGTATAATCCTAATATTCTGAACTCTTGTAGAACAAGCCTCTTGCCTGTTCCACTTATACAAATTCAATGCACAACAGCTTACCAGGAAAAATGTTTACTGAGGACTAACTTTGTCTATCACCTTTATTTTACCCTCATCTCCTACTGTCCAAACATCATAAACACCAACTACATCACCGTTAGCATCAACATCTACATTACCGCTTGCACCTTGGTAGTTGATTTTTTGCCCTTCTTTCAGTAGTTTCAGTCCTTCACAGACATCACTAACTTCTGTTCCTTCACCAGCAGCAACTTCTCGAAGTTTACCAGCAATACCGACACCTGTATTTTCTTTAGCAGCTTGGGCTGATAATACCAACAAAGCTGCTGCATCCCAAGCTTGAGGTGCATATTCTCCTGGTGTTCCGCCTTTTTTCTCTTGCCACAATTTCTTAAAGGCTGCTAATGCTTTACCATCAGAACCAGGAACAGTACCAATAGCCCCAGTTAACAGATATTTGCCATCAGGACCTTTACCTACTTGTTCCGGGAAAGCATCTGATTTTACTCCGTCAGTCAGCATGATCTGTACTCCCTTAGCTACACCTTGCTGGTAAGCAGCTTTGAGGAATAAACTACCTGTTTCGGCATACATGACTGCTAATACCGCATCTGGTTTACCTGCAAAAGCAGCAGCAGCTTCAGTATCAAAGGTTTGGGCTTTGGGATCGTAACGAACTGGTTTATCTTTATTAACTATTGTTCCACCTAATTTTTCAAAAGTTTCTACAAATGCTTTTTCAAAACCTACACCATAGTCGTTGTTGATGACGACGGTAGAAACTCGTTGAAAACCTTTTTTCTTAGCAAGTTGGGCTAAAGCTAATGCTTGGTAAGTATCTGGGGGAGCAGTCCGCGCCCAAAATCCTTGAAAATCGCCTTTTTGCGCTTTTTCGGTAAATACGGGACTGGTGCTACCAGGGGAAATTAACATGACTTTGTTAGGGGTAGCAACGGAAATGGCAGCGGTAGAAACACTACTAGCAAATGAACCCACGACACCAGCAACTTTATCTACTGTTGCTAGTTTGGTCATACCTGCTGCACCAGCTTTAGGATCTGTTTGATCGTCTACTTCTATTAATGTGACTGGTTCTCCGTTGACTCCTCCACAAGCGTTGACGGTTTCTACCAGTAGGGGAACTGAACCAACCATTTGTTGACCGATGGAAGCTAAGTCACCTGTTGTTGGTAATAAACTACCAATTTTCAAACCTTTAGCACTGCTGGTTGTTGTGGTAGTGCTGGCTTCTGGGGTAGTTGTAGTTCCGTTTGTGCCTGTATTATTTGTTGTAGTGGTATTTTCACAAGCAGCCATGAACAAACTACTGGCTATAGTTACTAAACTCAAGGCTAGGGAAACACTCAATTTTGGCATATCTTCCTTTCACTCCTCTATGTTGAGGAGCTTGAAAATCAATTATTAAACTAACTGATTAGTTTAGCTGGTTAATGGCTCAAACTCCACAAGCTAAATATTAACATTAAGTTTTGGAAATCTAGGAATGAGTATTTATTATCAAGGAATTGCCTTGAATTCTTTTCCGCAACTAGAGTTTTTATAATTTGTAAACGGAGAGGGAGGGATTCGAACCCTCGGATGGACCTTACGATTCCATCAACAGATTAGCAATCTGCCGCTTTCGACCACTCAGCCACCTCTCCAGAGGTAACACTATACTATATTAGCAGTGGTTTTTTGGTTCGTCAAGAGATATTTTGTGATTTGTCAGGGAACAGGGGACTGGTGACTGGTGACTGGGGACTGGGGAAGAAAATTTTAGATTTTAGATTTTAGATTTTAGATTGGAGATCACAAAAACAATCCAAAATCCAAAATCCAAAATAAAAAACTCCTGCCTTCTGCCTCCTGCCCCCTGCCTCCTTCTATAGCACTTGCGATCGCATCCAAGCAACTGGTAAGGTGCGTAATTTTTGCCACTGGGGAACATAAGCACGTTGACTGAAAACTTCATAATCATTGCGCTCAATTACATCTAAAATCTGTCCATAGAGCATAGATGCTGCCCACACTGGCCAACGGGCATCCGGGTCAAGATAAGTAATTCCCTTATCGGCTTTAGTATAAAATTCCCTAGCTCGTTCAATTTGAAACCGCATTAGGGAACGCCAACGTTCATCTAATACACCTTGGAAAAGTTCTTCTTCGCTATAGTTGAATTTAGCCAAGTCTTCTAGGGGAAGATAAATTCTACCCCGACGTGCATCTTCGCCCACATCACGAAGAATGTTAGTTAGTTGGTTGGCGATACCCAGGGCGATCGCTTCATCTATGGGTAAATAGGGTTTTTGATTTCGATGCCAAGGGGCGGTATAGATGCTGGTATCTACACCCATAATCGTGGTTGACATCAAGCCCACAGTGCCAGCAACGCGGTAGCAATAGAGATACAAATCCTCAAAGGTTTCATAGCGACTGCGGTATAAATCCATGCGCTGACCCGCAATCATATCCCGAAAGGGTTGAATATCCAAAGGGAAATGTTGCAGGGTATCTACTAAAGCGACATCGTAATTATCTAATGGGTGTCCAGCAAAAATTGAGTCCAGCTGCTTTTCCCATAGTTCTAAAGTTTCTGGGGTGGTTCTAGCAGCAGCAGGACCATCGACTAATTCATCTGTACGGCGACACCAAGCGTATATTGCCCAAACAGATTGACGCTTTGCCGGACTCATCAGCAATGTACCCAGGTAAAAGGTTTTGGCGTACTTGGCTGTGAGTTCTTGGCAAAGTTTGTAGGACTCGTCTACAGAGACCAGCGTTTTCATGCGCGGGGGTGAATCAGGCAGTTGCAGCATTCGTTGCGGGCGGTCGAGTTAGCGTTTGCAGGTTGGAAGTATTGGCTACCGATGGCGCTTGAGAGATCGCCTGTGCTGTTAGCTTACCAGAAAGCACTGCACCTTCCATACTGCCTAAATAGCGTTGCATGGTATAACTTCCGCTTAAAAAGAAGTTGGCTATAGGGGTTTTTTGGTCTGGGCGGTACTGTTGACGACCAGGGGTAGCTGTGTAAACTGAACGGGGCGTTTTGACGACATGAGACTTCAGCAGTTTTGCTGGGTTGTCTCCTGTAAAGTGGTCAGGGAAGAGTTTTTCCAACTCGGCCATAGTAGCGGAGATGATTTCCTCGTCAGATTTGCTAATCCAGTCTTTGGCAGGTGCGAGAACTAATTCCAGCATTGACCGATCCGGGTTAGCATATTCCCGACAGGTGTTACTCATATCAGCATAAACGCTGAGGAGGGGCGATCGCGAAAATAATAGATGATCAATATCTGTTAATTTCCGATCAAACCACAAATGCAGGTTAATTACTGGTACACCTTCTAAACCGTCTAATTTCTGGAAAAATTCCATTTTTTTCCAAGGTTCTGGCAACATCACTTTTAATGGGTCAACCGACATGGCTGAAACGTAAAAGTCTGCTGTTACTATTTCATCTGGTTTTCCATCTAAACCCCGCAGCAAGAAACCTTTAACTGTACCATCGGAGTTCAGCAAAATCTCTTTTAGGGGCGCATTGAGTCTGACTTCTCCACCCCGTTTGGTAATGTAATCTACGATGGGTTGGCAAAGTCTTTCTGTGGGTGAACCATCCAAAAAGGCAATTTTTGATCCGTACCGTTCTTGTAAAAACCGATTGAGGGCGGTTAATAAAATTGTAGAGGAAACTTCTTCAGGGTTGATAAAAGTTAAGGCTTTGGAAGCAGCAATAAATACATCACTAGCGACTCTTTCACCTATACCTTGTCTTTTTAACCATTCAGCGAAGCTGTATTTGTCCATGTCCTCTACATACTGTTGACCCCGCACGATGGCAGGAAACAAACCAATGGCAAAACGGATCTTTTGTTCCCAGGTCAACATATCATTGTTCCGCATAATGGAAGCAATGATGTTAAATGGTGAGGGAATGTCAGGAACATCAAAACGGGAGAGAGTTCCTGGTTTATCTGGTTGGTTAAAAATCAGGGTATGCTGTTTCCACTGGAGTCGGTCTTCAATACCTAACTCTTTGAGTAGTTGTAACATATTGGGATATGCCCCAAAGAAGGCGTGTAAACCGGTTTCGTACCAGTCACCATCAGAGTCTTTCCACGCTGCTACTAAACCACCGAGTACATCCCTCCGTTCTAAAACAATGGGAGTGTAACCCTCATCTACTAGATATTTAGCGCAGGAAAGTCCTGCTAAACCAGCGCCGGCAATAGCTACTCGCATTTAAACCTACTGTTTTCAATATTTCTTAATAGTTTTGTCGTTTTCATTATACTTTGCATTCTGTTACATTTGGCATGGCTTTGGGAAATTGGTGACTGGTGACTGGTGACTGGTGACTGGTGACTGGTGACTGGTGACTGGTGACTGGTGACTGGTGATTGGTGACTGGTGATTGGTGACTGGTGACTGGTGACTGGTGACTGGTGACTGGTGATTGGTGACTGGTGACTGGTGACTGGTGACTGGTGACTGGGGAAACAGGAAATATTTACTTTCTCCTGCCTTCTGCCTTCTGCCTTCTGCCTCCTGCCTCCTGCCTTCTGCCTTCTGCCTTCTGCCTCCTGCCTCCTGCCTTCTGCCTCCTGCCTCGTGCCTTCTGCCTTCTGCCTTCTGCCTCCTGCCTCCTGCCTTCTGCCTCCTGCCTTCTGCCTTCTGCCTCCTGCCTTCTGCCTTCTGCCTCGTGCCTTCTGCCTTCTGCCTTCTGCCTCCTGCCTCCTGCCTCCTGCCTCCTGCCTTCTGCCTCGTGCCTTCTGCCTTCTGCCTTCTGCCTCCTGCCTCCTGCCTCCTGCCTCCTGAATATGAAAGATTTACAAAAATTTGGTAATCATTTAATTCTTGGTGTTTCTGGTACAACTCTTAGTGATGATGATAAGCGGGCATTGAGTGAGTTAAAACCCGTGGGGGTGATTTTTTTCGCTAAAAACTTTCTTGATGGTGTTCCTTATCCAGTTTGGTTAGAGAAGTTTAAAGATTTACTTAAACAAATTAAAGAATATACTGAACGGAAAACTCTATTTACCAGCCTCGATCATGAGGGTGGAAGGGTTGTCAGAACTCCATTTCCTATTACTCGTTTTCCTTGTGCTTATTTGGTGAAGTCCCAAGCTTATCAAGTAGCCAAAGCTACATCTATAGAATTAAAATCACTGGGAATTAATCTTTCTTTTTCCCCTGTCGCTGATATTTTTTCCAACCCCCAAAACCCCATTATTGGTTCTCGCGCTTTTGGTATCACTCCCAAAACTGCTAGTCAGAGTGCGCGGGAATATTATCAAGGACTCAGGGAAGAGGGTATACTTGGTTGTGCTAAACACTTTCCTGGACACGGAGACACTAGCACAGATTCTCATTTAGAGTTACCAATATTAAATTTAAGTTTAGAAGATTTACGAAACAGAGAGTTAATCCCTTTTCAAGCATTAATTCAGGAACAAATACCGCTAATTATGACAGCACATATTTTGTTCCCGCAAATTGATCCAGAAGTTCCAGCGACATTATCTAAAACTATTTTAAATCACATTTTACGCCAAGAATTAAATTTTAAGGGCGTGATTGTTTCTGATGATTTAGATATGAAAGCTGTTGCGGATATGTTCATGCGTCCGGGAACAGTAGCACGGGCTTTTAATGCTGGATGTGATTTATTTATAGTATCACGAAATATCAATTCTTCCTCTCTAGAAAGAACCTATAAAATAGCCGAAGATTTTACTCATTGTTTGAGTAATGGTAGTTTAAATGAAGAAATAGTAGAAGCTGCTAGGGCAAGAGTCGAAAATTTATTAGAAATTACACCTCAATATCCAGTTTATCAACTGGAGAAAGAGGTTTTATTCAATCATGCAGAGTTAGCTATTACTTGCTGTTTTGAGTAAACATCTGGTTATATAGCGTTTCCCAGTCTCATGAGGTACACCCTAATTTATTTACTGTTCCCAATTCCCAATTCCCAATTCCCAATTCCCTAAGATAAAAAACTCTGTACCTCACTAACTTGGTAAATGCTATAAAGTAGAGACGTTCCATGGAACGTCTCTACAACTTCTCAAAGAAGTCGGGTATCTGGTTATTCATGAATTGGATTAAAAGCGGGATTTATTTTTAGTAGTTGAATCTTAGTGGAAGAAGCCTATAAATAAATCAATTTTGCTAGTCTTCCCAGCCTTGGTATTGGGCTAACAACGCTTCCTTATCTGTGATGCTACCAACTTCTGGGGGACTCAAGTAAGCAATACCCAATGCTTTGAGATATCTGCTGTAATTGAACTTACTTTTATCCTCTTTACCACCTTGTTCACCTTGTTCACCTTGACCACCGTTAATATTAGCAGCAAGTTCAGGAGTGAGTTCAGCAAATAATTCATTTTTGATGTTTAACATCAGTTTTTCTCCAAAATTCACCTGGGAAATAACGTTAGTTGAAAAATGATTTTTGTTATTCAACTAATCGCTTGATTTCTATAGTAAGTTTCATAATTTTTAATTACCTCCGAATTAGATAATTTAATTTAGGTACTAATTTTAATATTGTCCAACTGCTGCGAGTTATTGAGATTAATATAAAAATTCTCTGACATATATAACGTAAAGTTTACGTTTTCAGCAAATGAGTTTTGGCTGATTTGTCAATAAGCGAGTTATTGAGAAATCAGTTAAAAATATTAGCTGTTAAATGCTGTAACTATTGTGTGGTAATGCTTCCAATATTTGCACTTAGTAATATCAATTTTTCTATCTCAGTAATATTTGGATGCAAGCTGGTTATGGATTAAGCTTTAGATGAGAAAATGCAACATTTATTAATATAAGAAGATATTTTAAAAGTCCTCATGGTGTATCACATATTTTTAGATCCCCTTTTCAAGGGGGTTGGGAGGATCAAAACCTGATTTGTAAACAAACATATAAAAGTATTTACAACCAAGCAGCATACATAGTAAGACCAGTATCACCCACACACGACTAACTGGTAACACTACTGGTAATGCTACCAAAGGATAAATTTGTGTTTGAAAAAAGAACCTTAAATTTAGCTATATCATTAGACATTTCCACAATAGAATGTATTAGACTTCTCCGAAAAAGATGTAGCGACAATTCATGAATTGTCCCTACGAATGGGTTTCAGGTTATGCTTATGTAATTTTCGGAGATATCTATTAATTTGTCATAATTTGTAGGGGCGAAGCTTATGGGCGATAATTTAACGGAAAAATCAGACATCTAGATATCCCATAAGCTTCGCCCTGCCCCCATAAATAGGTTCCATAATTTCCTTTCTGGAGATGTCTATTCTGTTTTGTCGGTGATGTGGGTTATGATCCCGATGATATGTACAATCTTGACACTCTGCGGTCTAAAGACACGCAGATTCTTTAAGACTTGCTCAAAAGGGATAGTCAATTATCCCCCTACGCGCTCAAAACAACTACCAGTACGACAGGTATTGCAATTGCGTTTACTTTTATGTTTCTTTGCTTTCCGAGTCCATCAAATTTTGGCGGTATTACACTCCATATTTGCCTTTGCTTGTTTACCCAGGCTGCGGTCAAATGCCGAGACGAGATAAATCAGGGGTTTCTCCTGATCAAAATACTTCTTCGTGTAGATGGTTGTTCCTACTCGCAGTCCAATCATATCATATTCGCGGCGAATAAATTCGCCGTTGGCACTTCCTCCACTGTAAGATAGCCAAGTGGCTTCCGTGCCTTTCGGCGATTTTCTTGTGAATATAGATTTGAAGATGGTAAAAAAATCTATGGTTTTTACTTTAACCCATGATCATAATTAATTCTATACTTTTCGGTTAAGGTTTTGTACGCTATGCCCAAACGCCTCTTAGTGGTTGAATCACCCGGTAAAGTCAAAAAACTGAGTCAAATTCTCGGTACAGATTGGATAGTTCGTGCTAGTTGTGGACATATCCGCGAACTCAGTAACGAGGGTGAAGATTCGCTAGGATTTACAATAGAAGGTAACAGTGTCCGCTGCCATTATATCCCCCGTGACCAACGGGCTAAAGAAACCATTCAACAACTTAAAACTGCTGTTAAACAAGTTGATGAAGTCATTTTAGCAACGGACCCAGATAGAGAAGGAGAAACCATTGCTTGGCATCTCAAAGAAACCCTGGGATTAAGAGAACCCAAGCGAGTAGTTTATACTGAGATTACACCATCGGCGGTTAAAAGTGCGATCGCTCATCCTAGAAAACTTGATTCTAACTTAATCGGTGCGGGATTATGTCGAGATTGTCTCGATAAGCTAGTAGGATACAAAGGTAGTCCTCTAGTTTGGGCATTAAATAATGGTGCAAAAAGCGTCGGTAGAGTACAAAGCGCGACATTACACCTCATTTGTCAGCGCGAAAGAGAAATACAAGTATTTGTCCCCCAAGATTATTGGAGTGTGTGGGTAGATTATCAAGAAGGATTTCGCGTTTTTTACAAAGGTACAGCTAACAATCCCACAGAAACACCAAAAACGGAAACGGAAACCCACGATGATGCAGCTAGTAATAACCCAGACAAACCAGAATCTAAGCGGGTTTTATCAGAAGCAGAAGCAGATAGATTAGTTGCAGAAGCCAAACAACATCCCCATCAAGTCATCCAAGTTGAAGGTAAACTCACCTATCGTCAACCCCCTCCACCTTTTACTACTTCCACCCTACAACAAGCAGCCGGATCTAAACTGAAATTTGCCCCGGAAAAAACTATGCAGGTGGCACAGAAGCTATATGAGGCGGGTTTAATTACCTATATGCGAACAGATTCAGTGATGTTAAGTCCTGAATTTTGTGCCAGTGCGCGTAAATGGTTAGAAGATCATGATCCGCAAAACGTACCACAACAAGTAACAAAACATCGTAGTAGCAAAACAGCACAAGAAGCACACGAAGCAATTCGTCCTACAGATGTATTTCGTCCGTCGGTACAGTTACGAGCAGAATTACCTGAAGATGAGTTTAACTTGTATGTGATGATTTGGAAAAGAGCAGTTGCCTCCCAATGTCGTCCTGCACAGGTGAGAAAAACTCTAATAATTACTCAATCAGGTAATATTTTATGGCAAGCTAGGGGACAAGTTGTAGAATTTTATGGTTATGCGAAATATTGGCCTAATTTGGGTAAAGATGCCGTTTTACCAATTGTACAACAGGGGCAAAAATTAACTTTAGAAAATGCCGGATATGAAAAGAAACAAACCCAACCACCACCAAGATATAGTGAACCAAAACTGGTACAATTAATGGAAAGAAAAGGTATTGGTCGTCCTAGTACCTACGCGCCTACAGTGGCTACATTAAAGAAACGTAATTATATTGAATTAATAAAAGATCATCTTCATCCTACAAGTTTAGGGTTAGAAGTTGATGAGTTTTTACAAAAGGCATTACCGGATTTATTAGAAGCAGAATTTACCGCCAAGATGGAAGCCGAATTAGATAAAATTGCTGAAGGTAAAAATTCCTGGCAATCTTATTTAACTACTTGGAATGAAAGTTATTTTGTCCCTGCGCTGTCTAAAGCTAAAACTGTGGTTATTAATTCAGGAAATACTGATAATAATCATGGTAAAGTTGAGCGTAAATATGAAAGTTCAAAAACCAAATGTCCTGAATGTAGTAACTTTTTAGCGAAAATTCCTAGTAGTAAGGTGAAGAAGAAATACTTTCTTAAATGTGTGAGTGGGTGTGAAAATATTGTTTTGTTTTGGAGTGATTTTCATAAACGTTGGGAAGCACCGAAAACTAAAACATCAGCAGATGAAAAGACTAATAAATCGGAAACTAAACTCACATCTTATCCTTGTCCGGTATGTAAGAAACCGTTGGAGGAGTATAGTTATATTAAAGATGGGGAGAATAAAACTATGTTACGGTGTTCTGGTCAAGATTCTTGGAAGGATAAAAAACATAAGGATGCGGCTTATTTTCATACTGCAAAAGGGTGGTGGAGTCCTAAGTTTGGGAATTTGATAATATAAAAATAAATTTATCACATATATATGTTTTAAAATACTGATTTGGCATGAAAGCAGTGGGTGATCTGAGATTCGAACTCAGAACCAGCGGATTAAGAGTCCGATGCTCTGCCGTTGAGCTAATCACCCATCAATAAAAACTATAATAGCAGACTTTTGAGGCTGGTGCTAGTGGGGCAGTTGAAAAACTGGATGCAGGGGAAATTTAACGGTGAAGGTGATTTGCTGATCTGCATTTTCAACATTAATAATACCGCTTAACCATAAATGATCAGTTTTTTCCAAAGGCTATTCTCCGAATGCTTCGCCCTTACATTAGTCATTAGTTATTAGTCATGAGTTAATTCTACCCAATCACCAATCACCTAAACAACCTGTAAGCACTGATTCCTGTAAGGATACCGACTACCAACCAGGTGATAGCTAAACCGACAACTTCACCTAAAAATAACTGTGTCCAATGACGTAAAAATATACCTATAACCGAACCAATACTGAGAGCTACTGCCCAACTTGCACAATTGAGGAACATCCAACACCATCCCCAAGGGAGTGATGAGGGAATAGCTAACCACCATTGTGCCAGTCCAATTACCATACCACCAATACCCCCGGAAATAATTCCAAAGAAGATGCGGAAATAAAACAACTCTGTTGACAGTACAAACCAACCCACAGCACCAACACCGATAGTAGTGATGAGTACCCAACCTAAGACTGTGGAGATCATCCAGCTTAAAGGTAAAATTTTTTGTCTGAGGAGATAAGATTGGGGAAGGGCGATCGCAAATCCACCAATAGCAACATCTAACACTCTGACATCAGACTTTTCACCAATTTCAATCAAAAATAAACTGAAGATAAAACTACCTAAAGTAGTCAAACTCCACACCAAAGTAAAAGTATACAATTTACTGAATTTATTTTTGATAGCGGCTAATTCCATTTTATTTTTGGGAAATTATACTTTATTTAACACAACTGACGCAAAACAGAATAAAAGTAGGGGTAATTCATGATTACCCCTAAGCAAGAATGGGGTTTTTAGTCTAATCTTACGTAAGTTCTATTTAAATTTAAAGGTTTAACAGCCTTATTGGCAAACATCTCTAAAAAAGCCTTACGTCGTTTTTGGGGTGATTCAGGAGAGATGTAACCCCACAAACTTTCCCAATAGAAGAAAGAAAAGCCAAAAAATTTATGATCTCGCACAATTTGTACCTGTTCTTTAATACTTTCAATATCTACAGGACTAGGTAAAGTTCCTGTAGAAATGCCAATGCTCACAGGAATCTTCTTCATTGCTAATTTTACCGCAGGTTTTTCAATTTCGGCAATAAAAGATTTTTTATCATCTCGATATACCTGCAAAATCAATTCATCTACCCAACCTTTATTTACCCAATTTTCCCAATCTTGTAAATAATATTTATAGGCAAAATACTGAGAATTAGGAGAAAGGGATATTTTCGCTTGGGGCTTAATTTTTTTGACTGCTTGATTGATTCTGCCCATAAAATTAGTAATTTTATCTGCTCGCCACTGCATCCATTTTGCATCATAAGGATCAGTTGGTGGAGTCTTTCCTAAATGTTCTTTTTGGTAAAGTTTAACTGTAAATGAATCATAACCAAATTCTACAGGCATTCCAAAGTGATCATCAACTTGAATACCATCAACATCGTAATTTTTCACAACTTCTAAAATTAAACCCAATATAAATTCTTGCACTTGGGGATGGAGAGGATTTAACCATACCTGCCGATTAAAAACACCATTCTGGTTAATTTCTTCTGGGAGATTTTCGTGAACAGAATTTATGCCTTTTTGCCCACTGGTTAACCATTCTGGATGTGCTTTTGCTAAAGCAGAATTAGGGGGAGTCATAAACCCATATTCAAACCAAGGAATCACGCTTAAATTTTTATTTTTTGCCAACCTGACTAACTTCTCTAAAACATCATTTCCACTATTGATGAAATTCAACAAAGGTTCGGTTTTTTCACCAATTATACTTTCAGCAACCTTACTTTTATAGAAAGTGTAACCTCTATTCCAAACCACTGGATAAATAGTATTAAAATTCAGTGCTGCTAATTGGTTTATTGCCCTTTCAACACCCCAAGGTACAAAAAGCACACCACTAGCAACATTAGTCAACCAAACACCGCGAACTTCTGTAGTTAAAAAACTTGTTTTTTGAGAAACAATCGAAGTTGAGGAAATCGGAAATATGGTTAAACTGAATATAAAACCCAAACAAATTAAGAAGGAAAAACAACGATATATTACCCTATTCATCTGCTAAATAAACTTAGGTTACTCATATACAGCAGGAGTCAGGAGTCAGGAGTAAAACTGGTTTTGTGTATAGGTTTTAACTTATATTCTGTACCGTATGGCTAACGCCACGCTATCGGCTGACGCTCACGGCGAAGCCTGATTGATTTGCAATCTGCTGTATATAACTATATATAACTACAAAATCAAATGATATTGCTCAGGATTATGTAATGATATGATAATATTTTGGTTCAGCTTCTGTTTTCTCTGGATTTTCGTATTTTTTAAATCCATCTTCCATACCAAAGAATAAAAGTAAGCTGATATGCAGCTAAACTGTATAATTAAAAAACCTGAAGTTACAGTAGCACAAGCATCTTGCTTGTATTAATTATTCAAGTTAAAGGCATAACAGCTTATCAGCACAAAAGACCAGGATAAAATGTCGCATGAGGCTGGTTTTATCTCAGACTTGTTATTCTTTCAATCCTAATAAACTCAATACCATTTCTGTATGAAGATGCAATAATCAGACTTTTGTCAAATTATAAATTGTAGGGGCAATTCATGAATTGCCCCTACAATTTATAGCGCAACCTCACATAGAATTGGTATAAAAAACCCTTTGCTTCTCAATAAGCTGTTACACCGCTAAATTGTATAATCCTAATATTCTGAACTCTTGTGGAACAAGCCTCTTGCCTGTTCCACTTATACAAATTAAATGCACAACAGCTTAGAACTCATTTGGGATCTATGCAGAAGTGTTGAATGTTAAGATTTTGAGGATATTGTCTAAATTGTGCATTGGTATTGGTGATACCAAATTTGAGCAATTAATGACTCTATTCTCAATAGACAATGGATTTTACCTGGGTAAAATGCAAAGATTGTAAAGTTTTATTGCAGGATTCAACACTTGTGGGTTGATTAGTGAAATTGATTATTTAGTGAAGTTTAGACAATAAAATCTTATCTTTATTGCTGCCTGACTCCCCACTCAATTCTCCTCAAGGTTTTTTCAACTTTTTCAGCAAACCCTACTTGACTAAGTATTGCAAAAATTATCCAATCTAATCTCCTTCCAAATCTCAGAAACCTGCCACCCTGTGTTACCAACAGAATGAACTATGGGATTATCCCGCACAGGAATATAATCAGGAACTTGATTTTCTATATCTATTACTCTTCTCTCCTCAACTAACGGTTCTGGTTCATTAGTAATCTCAGTTAGAATATTTTCCTCTTCTAACTCCATACTCTTGATTTTATCGAGAAGTAACTTTTCAGATTTTTTAATTAGTTTCATATTTGATCCATTGAAATGAAAGTTTTGAAAACTTCATACAGCAGTTTGAGAATCCTATCATTGATTTTCAGACAGACTAGGATAGTCTTTCAATAAAGTTTTGAAAGATCCGCAACAAGCTTTGATGAAGTTGAATTGCAGAAAATTACCTTGGGAAAACTATGATACAACAAATTAATGATCAATAGGTGTATTTTGCTAAAAAAATTTCTTATATATTTAGGACTTACGCATTGACAGGATCAACCAAATATGAGGTACGGATTTCAGGCTTTTTAACGTGATTTTTTAATGATTTTTGAGTGATCGCTATTGATCGGAAGTTAATCGACAAAAGCCTGAAACGACGGATTTTCGTTCATGCACATCATGGTGAATTTGTACAGTGCGTAAGTCCTAATATTTTAGATATCTCCGAAAATTACATAAGCATAACCTGAAACCCATTCGTAGGGACAATTCATGAATTGTCCCTACATCTTTTTCGGAGAAGTCTATTGTATTCATGTTGCTATAATAAGCTGCTTGACAAATACAAGCGAGTGCTATTGTGTTATGTTTCTCATTAGGAAATGATATCCCCTACTGTAAATGTTTTCCCTGTGACTGTTACGGTGTCATCTTCTAATAATTTACGCCCCCGTCGAGTTTCCACCTCACCATTAACTTTCACCTCACCATTAACAATCATGATTTTAGCTTGACCTCCAGTAGAGGCTATACCTACAAACTTTAAAAACTGATCGAGTTTAATCATTGTATTTAAGGAGTCAGGAATCAGGATAAATATTACTAATAGACATCTCCGGTAATGAAATGTGCATAACCTGAAACCCTTGTAGAGACGTTCTATAGTCTCTACATTGATTGTCGGACAGGTCTAATGACTAATGTATCATCAAATTAAAACCTTTCTACATTAGCAAACTTTTGAGGTGATGCTTTTGCAGCTTCTCCACAGGTGCGGGGTGTAGGAAACATTTTACCAGGATTAGCCAAACCTTGAGGATTAAAAACTTGCCTTACCCATTGCATAGTTTCTAAATCTGTATCACTAAACATATCTGGCATATAACATTTTTTATCAGCACCAATGCCATGTTCACCAGAAATACTACCACCAACTTTAACACATAATTTGAGAATTTCTCCCCCCACTTCTTCCACTTTTTCCAATTCCCCAGGAATAGAATTATCAAACAAAATCAAAGGATGTAAATTACCATCACCCGCATGAAAAACATTGGCAATTCTATAACCATGTTTTTTACTTAAAGCCTCAATTTCATTCAAAACATAAGGTAATTGTGTCCGAGGAATTACCCCATCCTGTACATAATAATCTGGGCTAATATGACCTGCTGCTGCAAAAGCTGCTTTTCTGCCTTTCCACAATTTTAACCTCGTTTCTGGGTCAGATGCAGAAGTGATATTTCTCGCTCCATTTTGTAAACAAATATCAGCCACTCTTTTTTTATTCTCAGCAACTTCTACTTCTAAACCATCAATTTCTACTAATAAAATTGCTGTCGCATCACGGGGATAACAATTAGTAGCAACAACATCTTCCACAGCGTTAATACTAATATTATCCATCATTTCCATACCACCAGGAATAATCCCCGCACTGATAATATCAGAAACACTTGCAGCCGCAGCTTCCACACTGGTAAAATCTGCTAATAAAACACAAATTGATTCGGCACTTTTGAGGATTTTTAAAGTTATTTCTGTGGCAATTCCTAAAGTTCCTTCTGAACCTACAAAAACACCTGTTAAATCATAACCTGGCATTTCAGGAATTTGTCCACCGACATCAACAATTGAACCATCAGGAAGGACGATTTTTAAACCTAAAACATGATTAGTTGTGACACCATACTTTAAACAATGTACACCCCCCGAATTTTCCGCAATATTACCACCAATTGAGCAGATAATTTGACTAGAAGGGTCTGGTGCAAAATAAAAACCAGCACCACTAACAGCTTGTGTCACCCAACTATTAATAATTCCTGGTTGCACAACTACACGCTGATTTTCTAAATCAATTTTGAGAATTTGCCGCATTAAAGAAGTGACAATTAAAACCGAATCTTCAACGGGTAAAGCACCACCTGATAAACCTGTTCCCGAACCTCTAGCGATGAAAGGAACAGAATATTGATTGCATATTTTGACAATTTCTGCTACTTGTTCAGTAGTGCGGGGTAAAACTGCTACTGCGGGACGTTGACGATAGCTGGTTAAACCATCACATTCGTAGGTTAATAGTTCTTCTTTGCGTTGCACTACTCCTTTTTCTCCCAGTACAGCAATGAATTTTTTGATGATGGGTTTCCAGTTGATTTGTTGTTGATTTTGGGATTTTTCTTGGGTTTGCATCATGGTTTTTTTATGGGTGGTAGATGTTTTTATTTTCTCACGCAAAGGCGCAGAGTCGCAGAGAGGAAGAGAGATTTTTAGGCTACTCCATAATCTGTATAGGGACGTTTATAAGGAGGATGTAAACCTAGTACAATATCTTCTTTGGGAACGCCCATTTTTACTAAGTCTGCGGCGGGATTTTCTTCTGTTAAATTTTGTTGTAGCCAAATTTTGCCGTTTTTAATATCTAGGTGGATGATAGTTATATACACGCGGTTTAAATTTTCCCATCCCACGTTCATCCATTGATAATGGTCGTTTTCTGTGTCAAAGATCAGTTGTACATCTACTTCGTTAGTGGAAATATCGTCTTTGGCGTAATTTGTGAGTAGGGTTTTAATGTATTCTCGATATTTGGTTATTTTATCCATTTTACAATCACCTCATTCTCTGGTTCATATACCACTAATAAAACTTGATACCTTTTGAGAGCTATTTGTGTAAACTCAAGTTGAAAAAATGTCTGATAAACTTCAAATGGAACTGCCATATATAGTATACAATCTGCTTCAATAGCTTCTAAAGCCAGACGATAACTGAGAAACTGACCCAAAGCAGCATAAAAATCGGTAATAGCGGAAGGATTGATAAAACTTTTGGTTTCTACTGCGATTTTCTCATTTTCTCTTTCAGCAGCAATTAATTTTTCAGCACCTAAGTCAATTTTAAATTTGACGCTGCCAAATTTGAATTTTAGTGGATCATCTGTAATTAACCACTGCTCTTTTTGTAAAGCGGTTTTTACTGCTTCGTGAATATATCTTTTGCAGACACGGGTAACACCAAATATAAACTAGCTACCTACATTTTATGGGGAAGATGGGAGTTGAACCCACAACCGTCCCCTTGGAAAAGGTTCTCGTAAGAACCCTTTTCAAGAGGGGGCTCTACCATTGAGCTACTTCCCCAATAAGTTATTTACTTCATCATAACTCAGTATAGCACCGAATGTAATTCTTGCAAAGTGTTGAAACTTTTTTATAAGTTTTTCTCTGTCTTTATTTTCCCATGATTGAATAGGCTTATACTGATCTTCAAATTCCTTAATCAGATATTTATAGAGGTTATCTACACCAATCTTGGTAATTATCAGATGATCAATTTTTTCTGATAACCTGCGAATAATATTTAAAATATCAATTAATTCCATAGATTCAAAGTGATAAACTTGTTTTTTTGTAAAGTCTAGTACCTTGACTTGAAGATTATTTTCTCCTAACCAAAATTTGTTTAAGTCTTTGCCATTTTCTTTTATACAGTCTGCAATCTCTTTTTGATATGCACGTTTTTCATCTCTGTGAACAATGCTATTACGTCTCAAAGATATATATTCTAATGTCTTAAACTCTATTTCTAACAATCCATCGGTATCTATTATTTTAATATTTTTCTCGACTTGGTCTAATATTTTATTAGGAAATAATTCAGGTAGACTTGTAATATAAGTTTTTGCAAAAGAATAAACATCTCTCAAATAAATTTCAAACTGAGAATAACTTAAAACAAATAAACTGCGTAGAATAAAATTTCTAGTTTTTTCACTCTCATCTATAATTTCTGTCATCCGTGAATTAAACTGATCGGCAAACTTGTTTGTTAGAAATAAATCACTTGTATATTTATCTGGATTATATTCTATTTTCGACTTGTTATCAATAATGAATTGTTCAGAAATAAAAATAAAATGTGAATAATGTGTATTTAGTTCTGAAATTTTTTGATGTAATACCACAAGTTCTTTACTACGCATTTTAAATATCTATCCTATAATTTAGATGAAACCGATTCTGTTTATTATGTTCCAACAAGTTCAATAAATGAAATATAACCTAAATAATCAGCAGGTACAATATTATTCAACACCAATAATTCTGGAATCATAACTCGCAATTTTTCTGTTAAAACTTCAATTGTCGAAGCTTCTGTAACCAAACCTGGTACATCTTCGCTAGTTGCAACCCAAACTTCTGTTTCTGCATCCCAGAATGCTTCTACTTGATAAGTGATTTGTGTCATAATTCCACAATCTCTAGACTGAACATAAAAAAGAATGAATTATCAATCAAGATAGAATATATATTATACTTCATTTTCTATGTTATTAACAAAATAACATTACTTTTTTCTTGCTTTTTCCTCTCTTCCTTCTTCCTTCCTCCTCTCTTCCTTCTTGTCCTTCGCTCCTTCGTGGTTCAATCCTATCTTTTTTGGGTCTTCATTACATATTATGCTAGATTGCGTTCACAAAAACCATAAAACCCTTATGATATAATAAATACGGGCATTATTTATTAACATTTTAGGTATTTGTCATGGGATATGGCTTTTTGCCTTTATTTTTAAACACATTTTTGATGTTTAATTAATAGTTTGGCATACTAGGTACTGAAGAACCTCTTTTTTTAAACGAACCGCTCCAGACGCAGAGAACGCAGAGAAAGAAGAATTTTTACCTTCTTCTCTTCCTTTGCGCCTTTGCGTCTTTGCGTGAGAAAATTCCTCTAAATAAACTTAATACTTCCTCTCTTTTGGCTCAAACATATTCACCACCACCGGCATATATTGAATATCAATACCCGCAGGTGAATAATATGCCATTGTATGCTTCAAAAACTTCTCATCATCCCGATTTGGAAAATCTTCCCGAAAATGCGCTCCTCTACTTTCTTGACGATTAAATGCAGATTGTAAAATCGTATTTCCTACTACCATTAAACTTTTTAATTCCAACGCTTCTACTAATTCCGTATTCCAACAACTGCCTTTATCATCTAAATAAATATCTGTATATTTCTGTTGTATTGCTCCTATTTTCTCCAACCCTTCACTCATTAATTCAGAGGTTCTAAATACTCCACAAAATTGAGTCATTGTATCTTGAAATTCTTGGCGAATTTGATTTATGCGATATTTTCCTTTTTGATCTAATAAACTTTGAATTTCTTGTTTTGCTTTTGTTATATAATGTTGTTCATTTATTGCTGGTAATTTGCGGTTTTGCACATATCTAGCTATACTGTCCCCAGTACGTCTGCCATAAACTACACATTCTAGCAGCGAGTTACTACCTAAACGGTTCGCGCCATGCACAGATACACAAGCGGTTTCCCCAGCCGCAAAAAAACCTTCTACCAACTCATCTGCACTGCGGCGCACTTGTCCATCTGTGTTCACTGGTATACCACCCATGCAATAATGAATAGTAGGACGTACTGGCATGGGTTGGGTGACTGCATCTACACCAACTAAACGGTGTGCTTCTTCCCAGCAGAAGGGTACACGACTCATGATTTTTTCTTTACCCATGTGTCGCAGATCCAAGTAAACAAAGGGACCGTCGGCACTACCGTCAGTATTAATACCTCTTCCTGCGCGAATTTCGTAGGCGATCGCCCTGGATGTAATATCACGGGGTGCAAGTTCCATTCTACTTGGGGCATAATTCGCCATAAAGCGATCGCCTTCAGCATTAATTAAATAAGCACCTTCACCCCGTACTGCTTCGGAAATTAATACCCCTACCGGATACAACCCTGTTGGGTGAAATTGCACAAATTCCATATCTTCCAACGGTAAACCAGCCAAAGCTGTCATTGCCAAACCATCACCAGTGGAAGCATAATCATTAGAAGTAGTGTTATAAACACGACCATATCCCCCCGTTGCAAACATCACGGCTTTAGCCCGCACTACTTCAATATGTCCATCTACCAAGTGAAACATCACCAAACCCTTAGCCTGTCCATCTTCTAATATCAGGTGCATTACATACCATTCTTGGTAAATTTGCACACCATGATGGCGTAAGTTATTGACTAATTCATGTAAAATTGCATGACCGGTTTTATCAGCAGCGTAACAGGTGCGGTTATGGGAATGTCCACCAAACGCCCTTTGAGCAATTCTACCATCCGGTAAACGGGAAAATAAAACTCCTAAATGTTCTAGATCAATCACCACATCTGACGCTTCTTGTGTTAGAATAGCTACAGCGTCTTGATCCGCCAAATAATCAGAACCTTTAACCGTATCAAAAGCGTGTGCTTCCCAACTATCTTCAGGATCAACATTTTTTAGAGATGCTGCCATCCCCCCTTGGGCAGCCACTGAGTGGGAACGAATAGGATGGGTTTTAGCAACGACGGCAACTTTTAAACTGGGATCAGTTCTAGCAATTTCTAACGCCGCTCGACATCCCGCTAAACCACCACCAACAATAATTACATCATGTTCTAACATTTTATTTTCAATCCTTAATTCCAAAAAAATACCCTGTCCATAAACAGGGATACTATTCTTCATTATCAATTCTTAGTTTATTCCCAATCACCAGTCACCAGTCACCAGTCACCAATATTAACTGGTAGCTTGAACAGGCTGTTGTTGAGAAATATTACCAGGTATAGGTTCAGTTTTTGTTCCTGGTTCTACGGCAGCCAATTCGATATGATTTAACAACGTGGTAACAAAAGCAAACAGCAAGAAAGGCAAAGTGAGAACAATCACAAGTCCTACCGTAGCTAAAGCATAGACTGGTCTTCTAGCGCCCATCAATGCTAAAGCTGATGCCAAACTAATGGTAATTGTAATTAACCAAGCAATGATTTGACCGTATATATCGCCAAATGTCAAGGTGCAGACAAAGCGATAGTTTTGAATATTATTCTTATTCATCATTATTTGCCTCAAGTCTATCCTATAGGTTCTACCTTAGAACCATGTTTGGCTGACGGACGATTTCTCAATATTTTTCCAAAGTTTGTAATATCACTTAACAATTTAGTGGTTTTTTCTCTTGTGCAATACAAAACTTACACACCTGTAGAATGGTCTGTGATGGCTATCTAGTCATAGTTCCGAGCTTTGTTAAAATTTCTTGTTAAGAATTTCTGTATAATTAATCAGATATCAGTCAACCCTACAGATGAAAATACCACAAATAAAACTGTAGTAAAACTATATCAGTCAATTTATTGATTCCCAACTAGAACAAATGAGTGAAACCAGGCCACGCAGAATCATTATTGGTGATGTACATGGTTACTATCAAGGTCTAATGATACTTCTGAAGGAATTTGCCCCTACATCAGAAGATCAAGTTTATTTTTTGGGGGATTTAATAGATCGTGGACCACAAAGCGCACAGGTAGTAGATTTTGTTAAGAAAAATAACTATCCTTGTTTGCTCGGTAATCATGAGTTGATGCTTTTAAGTGTAATGAGTAAGGATTTTAACTCTAATCAAACAATACAGGCATGGCTTTATAGTGGCGGACAAGCAACGATTACCAGTTATCAATCAGCACAAATTCCCCAAGACCATCTAGATTGGTTGGCAAATCTACCAACATATCTTGATTTGGGAGATGTTTGGTTAACCCATGCAGGTGTTGACCCCAGAAAGTCTGTCTCTGAACAAACCTCCCAGGAACTTTGCTGGATACGTGATGAATTTCACAGCATGGAACTACCATACTTTAGTAATAAGTTAATTATTGTTGGTCATACCATCACCTTCACTTTACCAGGGGTTGCCCCTGGTCAATTAGCACAAGGAGAAGGCTGGTTAGATATTGATACAGGTGCTTATCATCCCCGTAGTGGTTGGTTAACCGGATTGGATATTACCAACAACTTAGTTTATCAAGCCAATGTGTTTAACAACAAGGTTCGTACTTTGCCTTTGGAAAAAGCAGTTACGAGGATTTCACCACATCAGATCCAAGTCAGTCGTCGCCATAAGCAACGAGTCTATTGACACTTGCCTGTTGAAAAACAATATATCATGACTGCTCCACGCATGGGCAAGCCGTTCGCCTACATCCACCGCCTGATAGCTTGCGTGGCGAAGCCATAGTACGATCAAGTATCTCCGCCACGCTCCGATACTTGATCGGGCGTGGTTTTGGCTCACTCGATTTTCTTATAAGCTGCATTATCTAAGCCATCATTGCTATGACTTGGCAAACTGTCTATTTGGCGTTGAAGTGACTTAATGCGATCGCTTGCTCCAGGGTGTGTACTCAAAAAGGTGGGAATAACACTTCTTCCCTGTAACTTTTTCATAAACGAAACCATCGCAGAGGGAGCATAACCAGCCTGTGTTAAAATTCTTAGTCCTCTTGTGTCAGCATCATATTCATCCTGACGACTGCGAGGACGGTTGAGAGCTAAATCAACACCTATAGCTACAGCTTGACTGCGATTTAAGCCAGTAGCTGTTGCTATACCACTAGCGATCGCTCTTTGTCGCATCTGCTTAACCAAGTGTTTACCCTCAATATGCCCCATTTCATGGCCAATAACACTCGCTAATTCTGCTTCATTTTCCGCAGCTTGTATCAATCCTGTATTTATATAAACGAAACCGCCTAAAGTTGCAAAAGCATTTACCGCATCATCTTCAACTACCTGGAAAGTATAAGGAATATTAGAGCGATCGCTATTAGCTGCTAACCTTCTACCAACTTCTTCTATATAGCTATTAAGCTGCCGATTCCGGGAAATTCTGACCTCTTGGCGCAGTTCATTATTCATCTGCCTACCAAGCTCAACTTCCTGACGAGTAGATAAATTAGATAATTGAAATACTTGTACACCTTTGAATAAAAGTGGTAATAAGTCTATGGCTTTGCTGGGCAAGGGTGTACTCAAGCACAGACTTATAGCAACAATTACTGAAATCAACGGATATAACCAGCGCCGCCGCCATACACGGTAACTTGCCAAAAATTTATTCCAGTTAATCATAATCAGCGTGACAAGAGAGTTGTGTGAGAACTGAAAATAAGGACGCATTTACAGCTTACTAGGTTGCATTCTCAACTCAATCCCTAAAGTCTACGCTATGATTAAAAATCAGAAATTGTCAACTGTTCTATCAGCCAGCCTGATCCTAACTATACCAGCCATGATAGACTGTCGCATAACTGCACTATTCAACCGTATTAATTGATTATCTAGTAGGAACAATTGTTACTTCCCTTGAAAACTCTGTTTTAATTCACCCCAACCTCAAAAAAACTTGTTATGCGTATTTTAGATTCCAAAGGTCGCTTATTCGGCAAAATCAACTTACTAGATTTGGGTGCTGCGCTGGTAATCTTATTAGTGATCATCGGCATCTTTATATTTCCTGGAACATCCGGTTCTGTTGCTCAAGTCGGCACAAAGACAGTACCTATTGAAGTAGACTTAGTAGTGCGTGGTTTAAATGTCCGCAATCCTGAGCAGTTATTTAAACAAGGATTTATCAAAGGCGGTAAAACAAATGTAATTATTCGTAATCAACCCTACGGACAAATTGGCATTAAATCTATTCAACAACTAGCAAGAACTGTCACTGTGCCCCAACCAGATGGTACAGTTAAAGAATTAGCAGATCCAAGGGCAAACAATTTTAGTACAGATTTTCTTTTGACATTAGAAGGCAAAGCTCAAGTTACTGATAGTGGTCCAGTTTTAGGTAATAGTAAAGTTAAAATAGGTATGCCTTTTGAATTAGAAGGGTTTAACTATAATTTCAACGCTTCTGTCATTGATATTCGTTTACAAGATAAATAATATTTTGGTAATGGGTAATGGGTAATGGGTAATGGGTAATTGGTAATGGGTAATTGGGAAAAATAAAATTGATTACCCAATCACCAGTCACCAGTCACCAGTCACCAGTCCCCAGTCCCCAATCCCCAGTCCCCAATCACCAATCACCAATCACCCATTTAGCAAAGTTAAAAACTTACGAATTAATCCAATTGTCACCGCAGGTAATTCTAATTGGGGAGTTAATCCCACATTTTCTAAAGGTTGAAAAAATCTAATACTTTGGGGATTCATTTCTGAAAAACGACGACCAATATCAGGACCTGTAAATTGTGATTTTTGTCCCCAAATAATAGCAGTGGGAGTTGTCAACTGTTGAATGTAAAGAGATAAATCAAAACATAAGTCTCCCCGAACAAAAGATAAAGCTGCATATTCAGCATTTGGTTGTTGGGCAGATTGTAAATAAGCGTCTACAATTTCTTGATAAACTCGATTTGACTGGGCAAATTGTCGTTGCTCCAAAAAGCTGCGAATACCTGCATCAGTAGCAATACCTGTACTATATAACAAACGGTCAACCACAGGTACACTGATCAACTGGGCAAAAAAACTGCGAGAGTAGTCTTGGCCAAAGTCAGAAAGTCCAGCAGGACTGACAAGAATTAAAGACTTAAATAAATCGGGACGAGCGATCGCCACTCTAATTATAAAAGCTGCGGTCAGAGAAGAGGCTATTACAATCACCGGCTTTGTACAAGTCTGCTCAATAAACTCTTGAATGCTTGTCAAATAATCCTCAATTTTGTAACTGCGTTGCGGATGTTCCGAGCGACCCCAACCGATTAAATCTGGTGCAATAACTTGATATTCAGCCGCAAAAGCTGGATATACTTTCGACCACTCATAAGCAGAAGAACCACCTCCAAAACCATGCAGAAACAACAAAGTTTCCCTGTCAGATTGTTCGCTTTTGTCTTGCCAAGGAGAGCAACTAGCAGTATAATATATCATCCTACCTAATGAGGTATTTATAGAGAATTGCTCAAATCCTAGAGGTTGTAACATAAGTCTTATTTGTTGAAGTTTGTAACTAATCTTACTCGTACCACTTAAATAGCTCTAAAATGCTCACTGATTGGGTACAAGTTTTCCATTCTCGTTTATTATTAACTAACTCAGAACAAGATAACTTCTGACCATCGTGAGATTAAGCGTTAGATTAAGCACAGGTTAGATTTGTCGGCGGAACGTCCATGAATCAAATATAATTCTTGAAAGGTGGACATTCTGTCCCCGAATCAAAAAATCTGATATTAAATAGGTAAAAACTGTGACAAAGGCTTCGTCTTCTTGGCGGCAATTAATCAACCGGCTTCCAGAGATTAAGACAGGAAGCCCAAAGCCGCGAAGATTAAAACATTTATCTGAACCTGGAAGCATTCTTGGTTTCTTAACAATCATCGTTGCTATGCTGTTTTGGAACTGGAAGTTGCTGTTAGCACTTGCAGTTGGCATTGGAGTAATGCTCATCGCTTATGCAATACCTAAATGGAACTGGCAAATAAGTTGGTTAGAAATACGCAGGTATTTAAACAGTGCTAACAGTCGGTTAGCTTTAGCAGTTGCTAGTGGTGGTATTGCTACTTTTATGACTTATATGGCCGCTGCCATTTGGGTTGATTCTCCAAGTCTCTGGATAGCTGTTGGTGCTATTTTGCAAGGGTTTGGGACATTACTAACTTTAATTTTGTTGGTGTGGCAAATCTTCAGCTTTCACGGAAATCAAGAGGAAGAGCATCTGGAACAAGTGTTAAATAACTTAACAGAAACAGATCCTTTAAAACGCTTGCTTGCTGTGCGCCAACTAACTAAATTCATCACTCGTAAACAAGTTGATGTTTCAGTAAAGCAAGATGTTATTGAATGTTTGCAAATTTTATTGAGTAGGGAAGAGGAAACGGTAGTTCGCCAAGCAGCGTTGAATAGTTTGCAAACCGTGGACGGTTTACAAATGGTAATATCCAGCACTGCCAAACCTCTTGTACCCATAACTCAAAAAATCTCTACAACTGTTAAGCAAGAAGTTTATTAGTTAGGGTTTGCTGAAAAAGTCCCTTCGTTGAGGCAGGGAATAGGGAATAGGGAATAGGGAATAGTTTTAGCTATCTGTTATCCCCAGATTTTCTAATTTATCAGACCCAAAATGCACAGTTTTTAAGGTATACCCTTCAAAAATCTTGCACTTTCTTTCCTCCTGATCAGCCTCAAACCTTTGATTTACGAGTATTTTGGGTTTATTCAGCAACCCCTAGTTAGTTCTCAGGGAATGGGGAATGGGGAATGAGGAATTGGGAACAGGTAGAAAGTTATTCTTCCACCTTATCACCAATTACCCATTCAAAACCCAGCACTGTGGATACTCCTGGCAGTCAACCGATAAACAAAGGCTTTGAGTACAAACTCAGGCAAAGCCAGCATTCGTCGCCAACGCCAAGGCTCTTGATACAAACGATACAACCATTCTAAATTGTTATTTGCCAACCAACGGGGAGCGCGAGTTTTTCTCCCAGACCAGATATCAAAACTACCACCAACCCCGATCCAAATTGCTTGAGGACAGAAATGGCGGTTTTTAGCGATCCATAACTCTTGACGTGGTACACCTAAACCAACAAATATTACTTGTGGTTGCAATTGAGTTAAAGTCTGCTGTAGTATTTGTTCTTCTTCTGGGGAATGATATCCAGAGTGAGTCCCTACTATATTCAAATCTGGAATTTGCTGCTGCCACAACTTTGCGGCATTTGCAGCTACTCCCGTAGCTCCTCCATAGAAAAATATTTTGGTGTCTGTTTTTTGTTGAGCGATTTCTTGTAACAATTTTTCTGCTAATTCAATTCCTGGACAACGTTTTACTTTTTGCCTGAATAAATACTGCAAATACAAGACTACCCCTGCTCCATCTGGAATCACCAGATCAGCATTTTGAATTACTTCTGCTAGGGAGCGATTACGCTCTGCTTGCATAGTCATTTCTGCATTAAGCGTGACTACATGAGTTCCCCTACCTTCTTGGAGGCATTCTAGCAACCAGTTGGGATAGTTTGTCATCAGATGAACTGGTAAACCTAATACTGAAAATTTTGTATCTAATTTATACATAGTAGATTCTTATGAGATTTACACTAAATTATTTAGAAGCTTAGTTTATCAAATTTTTTCCCAGACGGATTGTAAATATCAGCTTACTTTTTGCACCATTCTTCTTTGACCTAAAAATCATCGGTTTAAGCTGTTGTGCATTTAATTTGTATAAGTGGAACAGGCATCTTGCCTGTTAAATAAGAGTTCAGAATATTAGGATTATACAATTTAGCTGTGTAACAGCTTTACCAGACAAGGATGGTATGAAGAGTAGTAGGCTTTGCGTTATGGAATCGTGGGCTATTAACTGCTAATAAGTGATATCATGTACAGCTAATTACTAAAAATCAATAGTTTTTTCCTGTTCATTGTGAAGAGTTACCTGCCATAAAAGTATCTAAAAATATGGTCAGATATGACTGAGAAAGAGGTAAAAAAGCTTAAACTCATGGTGGTAGATGATGAGCCAGACAATCTGGACTTGCTCTACCGCACTTTTTGGCGAGACTTTAAAGTATATAAAGCCATTAATGCCCATGAAGCTTTGGCAATTTTAGATCGGGTGGGGGAGATGGCTATAATTATCTCTGACCAAAGAATGCCAGATATCAACGGGACTGAATTTTTCAGTCGGACAGTGGAACGTTTTCCCGACACAATTCGTATTTTACTGACTGGTTTTACGGATGTTGAAGATTTGGTGGATGCAATTAACTCTGGTCAGGTGTTCAAGTACATCACTAAACCTTGGAAACCTGAACAACTCAAGACATTAGTTGAGCAGGGACGGGATACTTATACTTTAGTTAAAAAGCGTACAAGAGAACTCCGCCATGCTCTGAAAAGAGAATCTTTATTTAATGCTGTAACCACAGCAATTCGAGAATCTTTGGACTATGACAGCAGCTTACAAAAGATTGTGGTAACTATTGGACAAACATTTGCTGCTACCAGTTGTGTATTGAGAATAGTAGAGGGCGATCGCCTGACACAAAACCAGTTTTCCTATCATGCTCCTCACTCCTTAGAAATCACCCCACCTCTAGACTCTATCCCTTTAATTACAGAAGTTCTCCACACCCAAAAATATCAATTAGCTCAAGATACTTATGATCAAAATCCTTATCACTACCTAGTTGTACCTTTTAGCTACCAGCAGCACTTACTAGCTGTAATGACTCTTTATCAATGGGGAAGTCAACAACCTTGGCAAGATGAAGATATCCAACTAATTACAGGTGTGGCAGAACAAGCAGCTTTAGCCCTCTCCCAAGCTAAACTCTACCAAAGTCTGCAAGAAAAACAACAGCAAATCCGGGTTGAACTGCAATTAGCCCGCCAAATTCAAAACAATCTGCTCCGTCAAACCTTACCAAAAATTGATGGTGTAAAAATACAAGCTTGCTGTCACCCAGCACGGGAAGTAGGAGGAGATTTTTTTGAAGTCTTTGTCCATCCTCAAGGTGATTTGTGGCTGGCTGTGGGTGATGTTTCCGGTAAAGGTGTACCAGCGGCTTTATTTATGGCCAGTGCTATTTCTCTGTTGCGTCGGGAATTATCTCAAGAATCACCAGCGGAGCCGCATATTGTTATGCAAAATCTCAACTATGCTCTAGCTGATGACTTAATCAGTAACAATTATTTTATTACTCTTGTTATTGCATCTTATAACAGAACTACCCAGGAACTTGTCTATGCTAATGCCGGTCATATCTATCCTTTCTTGTGGTCAAAATCAGCAACTTTAGTCACTCAACCGCATTACCTCAAAGTCCGTAGCGTTCCCCTGGGTATTTTACCCCAATGGCAAGCACAGTCAGGGCGCTTAATTCTCTCTCCTGGAGATACCCTACTATTAGCTAGTGATGGAATTACAGAAGCTAAAGTATCAATAAATTCAAAAGGTTCTATAAAAACTGATAGTAGCACTACACCTAATAACTTTTCTATGCTCAAGCAAGAAGGTATTTGGCAACTTATACAAGAGCAGTTTCAACCTTTATCTCTTGAAAATTTACTCACTCGTATTCAAACAAATAATCCTGTGCAAGAAGATGACCAAACTCTACTTTCCCTGGAGGTTTTGTAACTAATGAAAAGTGAGCTTCATGTGCCAAGTGACTTGATTTTTGTCAATATTGTCGAAACTTGGTTGCTAGGATGCTTGAAAATCCATCTGGGAGACTCTGTAGATTGGTCAGAACAATCAGGTCGTCTCCGTTTAGCATTGGTTGAAGCATACACTAATGCTGTACGTCATGCTCACAAAGACCAGCCTGGCTCGCCAATTTTACTGCGTTTGGAACTCAATGATTGCAAGTTGGCGCTCGAAATTTGGGACTATGGTCAAGGTTTTGATATATCTACTTACTTTCCTCCCCATCCTAGTCAAAAACAAGAAGGTGGTTATGGGTGGTTAATTATGAATCGTCTCATGGATAAAGTAGAGTATCGTTTGCAGGTTAATGGTGCTAATTGTCTCAAGCTGGAAACTACTATACCCAAACAGGTTAACTGACCGGAAATTTTAGATTTTAGATTTTAGATTAACAAATTTGGTACGCTCCCCTGTCCTTCAGGACGAGAAAATACTCGCTGCGCTGCGTCCGCTTCGCTAACGTAAATCCAAAATCGAATGATCAGCTTTTGGCTGACAACTTTGGTAAGTTATTAAGAAATATGAAGAAAATTAATAACTTTTGCTAAATTTATTTGATTTATTAGTGATATTTATCAAATAATTTAAGATACAAGGCTGCTTTGCAAAATTAGGAACCCGGTTTGGGTAATCAAAGAGCCTGAAGTTGATACTAAATTCATCACCTTGCTTATGAAACCTTTATTTTGCCTATCACCCCGCTATCGTCTTGATGATGAATCTCGTTGGTTAGAAGGTATTGATCCTAGTCGTCACTACTGGATTGCGGTGAATGGAGAGAAAAAGGTAACATTAGCTCTGCCAGGGTTAATAGTTTCTTCGATTGAAGAGTTTAAGCAGGTGATTCGCAAGTTTCGTTCTTTACAACCAGGCGAAATCTTGAATCTAGCCAGAATTTCTAGCCGTTGTTTAATTCGCTGTATTGCTACTAATTGCTATGCTGTAGAAGCAGAAGTCAATAATGCTCCTGTTTGTCATCTTTTTGACCAAGAAACTTTAGAAAGTTTGTTAATGACAGCACATCCAGACTGGCAATGTGCGCCATCAGATATTGAGTTAGGTAGAAGATTGTTGTTGCGTTCTTTAGCACAACCAAGTTTTAGTAAGAGTTAATGCACTTACATATATATTAAGTCAAAAAAGGCACACATCCTCGAATTATCAAGAAATCGAGGATTTTGATGTTAGAGGATTTTTTAAAAGTCTCTCATGATGTATCAAATATTTTCATATCCCCCTAAATCCCCCTTGAAAAGGGGGACTTTAAAGAATTTAGCCCTGCTTTTTAAGGGGGGTTGGGGGGATCAATCAGTGTCATTGATGACAATAAAACACTTTTGAAACAACCTCTTAAATGCTCCCAAACTCTTTGATCTCCTCAGCCTCAAAAAAAGGAATTTTTGGTGAAAACCCCAGTTATATTCTAGAGGAAATTAGGCAATAGATTCAGATAATCGCTGTTCTATCCAAGAGTTAAGGCTTTTACCTTCCTGTCTAGCTTTTATTGCAATTGTTTTGTGCAATTGAGGATTAATTCTCACTACAAATTTACCTGAAAATGGCTTATCTGGTTCTTCACCGCGTTGTTTGCAAAATGCTAAATAATCATCTACTGAATCTTGAAATGCTTTTTTTAATTCCTCTACACTACTGCCTTGAAATGTAATTACATCTCTAATATTAATAACTTCACCGTGAAAAATTGCCGCTTGATCATCAAATTCTACTACTGCTTCATAACCTTTATATTTCATCATTATTGAACCCTGCTTCTAAGAGAAAACGTCGTATAGATTTAACAGCACCTTTGTCTGTTTCTTTTTCAGGATGTGGCCTATGGAAAACTGACCTTACCCCATTGAGAGCAATTCTTACTCTTGAACCAGAACCCTCTGTGATTTCTGCTCCCAGTGCTAAAAATAAACTTTCCGCATCAGTTCAAGGTATGTTTGCTCTGACTGGGTTCTCAAAAATGTCTTGGAGTGTTTTTTGGTGTTTGTTGTTTAGTTCCATTTATATAGTATCACTCTATGATACTATTATCAATTAATATGTGTACATATTGACAAGAATTTTAGTTTGCGTGAGCAGTGGGAAAGGTTAACAGCTATTGTCAGCCCATACTCTGAGATAAGTATAAAAAATATAACTATTTTCAGAAAATATACTACTAGCTTAGAAAAATTACACTTTGTTAAAATGTGTAAAACTTTTACAAGCTATATTTCATGATTACTTTACTCAACGATGCCCTGACGCTGACATACAACCAACTGAGCGTCTTTTCTAGTTTAAATATTTTCTGGCAGGTTTTAGAAACGGCTTTTGGTACGCAATACAACCGTAGTTTTGCGGAAATTCTGCGTTTACAGTGGCAAGCAGGTGATTTTAGTCAACTTCCGCAAATTGAGATTCTTGATAGTAGCATTCTGGGAACTGCTAACGGCGCTTATGCAAGTAGCACGAATAAGATTTATTTATCAAATACCTTTGTTGCTAATGCCATATCAGCAGATATCAGTAGAGTTTTATTAGAGGAAATTGGGCATTTTGTAGATGCTCAAATTAATACATCGGATAGTGCTGGAGATGAAGGGGCGATTTTTGCGGAGTTGGTACTGGGTAATAGTTTGGATGCTGCAACCTTAGAGGTTTTGAAGGGTGAGGATGATACAGCAATTATTGAGGTGAATGGGGAAAGTGTTTTAGTAGAGCAGCAGAATTTTCCAGGAACGTCAGGTAATGACAATATTACGGGAACATCGGGTGATGATGTCATTCAAGGATTAGGAGGTAATGATACACTTTCTGGGTTAGGTGGAAATGATCAATTATTCGGAGGATCAGGTTCTGATAGCCTAACAGGAGGCTCAGGTAAAGATCAATTTGTTTTAGAATATTTCTCATATTCTGATTATGCCCAAGACCAAGATATAGTTAGTGATTTTATCAAGGGAGAAGACCAAATTGATGTCAGAACTATTGGTATTAGTGACTATA